>NZ_JBEYIS010000012.1:0-177220 GCF_040635975.1 Streptomyces sp. NPDC006798 | reverse complement strand
GGCGGCCCAGGTGTACGTCTGCCGCCCGCCGGACGAGACGCCGACCGGGAAGTATCTGGGGACGGCGCACTTCCAGCGGCTGCTGCGGGAACCGCGCCGCATGTGTGCGGGCGTACGGATCAGGCGTCGTACAGATCGGCCTTCTTCGGCGCCGGGTCCTGCACCGCGCCGCTGACCGCCATGGACCGGCCGGCGAAGCGCTCGGTGTCCACGCCGTTCTCCGCCAGCACCTTCAGCGCCGCCGCGTGCGCCACCCGCAGGACCGGGGTCGCCGCGCGCATCGCGTCGTCCGCCATGAACCGGTGCCGCCACGGCTGCTCCGCCCAGGCGTGCCGCAGCCCGAAGGGCTCCGGCAGGACCAGCTTGCCGCCGAAGTACTCCAGCAGCGGCGGATACCAGGTGAGGGGGGCGCGGACCGCGAGCCGGACCACTTCCCTGGCCTCCACCAGCGGCAGGCTGATGTCCCGGGTCTCCCAGAACCGGATCGTCTTGCTCACGGTCTTGGTCTTCGGAGACGACTTGGTGGTGAACAGACCGTGCACCGGGCCCAGCGCGTGACCGGTGACCTCCACCCGCAGCGTCTCGTGGAGCACGGTCACCGTGATCATCATGGTGATCACCAGCTGGCCGTCCCAGAGCGTGAACTGCACCCCGAGATAGTGCCGGTTGCCGCTGCCGAACTGGTCGTGGTTGCAGATCCGCTGTATCTCGTGCGGCTTGACCTGGAACGCCTCGACGTCCTGGCCGTCCGGCCGGGACACCCCGCCCGCGCCCTCGGCGACCGGCGTGACGATCCAGTGCTTCACCGACGGGGTGGGGAAGCCGCCCGAGTTCAGCGGACCGCGTTCCAGCAGCTTCAGCCGGTCGTGGATCGCCCGTATCACGTCCCAGCTGCGGAACTGGTTGATCTCCTTGCCCGCCTCCTTGGGGACCAGCTCCTCGGCCATCTGCCAGCTGCCCCACCGGGTGCCCATGCCGAGTATCCCCTTGGGGCCCGCGTAGAAGACCGAGTTGGCCTGCTGCTCGGCGGAGAGCTTCTCCAGCCCCTGGCGCAGCTCCTCACGGGCCGTCTCGTTCGGGTTGCCCGGTACGGCCTCGGGCACCTTCGCCGCGATCCCGCCGCCCGACAGCAGCCCGTCCCAGCGGGCGCGCATGTCGACGGCCGACTGCTCGCAGATCCGCTTGGCCAGGAACCACCCCACCACCGGGGCGACGATGGCGCCCCGGACGTACCAGCCCAGTATCCCGGCCAGCGGCAGCTTGATCAGCAGCACCACGGCCGCCAGACCGAGCACCACCAGCAGCGCCGTGCCCATCGCGCCCGCCCGCTTGTCCTGCGCCCCGGCCAGCGTCCTGCGGAGCTGGAAGACACCCATCCACAGCAGCATCCCGGGCAGGAAGAGCAGCCCGAAGACGGCCGTGATGATCGTCAGTTTGGTGTCGCGCTCCTTGCGGAGCCCGCTCGCCGCCAGACAGTGCTCCACGATCGTCCGGGCGTCGGTGCCGAAGGACTGGATCAGCGCGCCGCGCCCGCCGCCGAGCGTACGGACCTGCACCGCCCGGGAGAACGCCTCCCCGAGATTCGGCTCGAAGAGGGAGATCCGCCCCTTCTTCACCTCCGACTTGTGCCACTCGTTGTTGGCGTCGAGGATCTGCTCGACCGGGCTGTCGCGGTACGCCGCCGACGCCAGGGCGTTCGTCGCGGCCGTCTGCCCCGCCGAACCCTGGATCGGGATCTGCGCCCCGGGTGAGAAATCGAATCCGTCCGCCACTACCGCCCCCAACGCCCCGTCGCCGCCGCCTGCCGCTCTGCAGCGGCCCATTCCCAACTGCCCTGATCCGCACACCTGCTGAACTGGGCACCTCAGCGTATCCGGGGCGTAGGCGCTTCGTCACGGGAGCGCGGAATCGGCCGGATCCGTCCGCCGGAGCCGCCGGAGACCGCCCGGTGCGCCCCGGGGACCACCGGGCGCACGCCCGGTGGTCCACCGCCACCGGACGGCCGCCCGGCGCGCCTGCCGGGGATCGTGCCAGCTCCCCGGGGGCGCACATCCCCGACGGGCGCCCGCGTCCCGGTACGGAACCGCCGTCGCGCGCCGTCCGCACGGCGCGCACCCGGAGCGCGCGATGCCTCGCGCGCCCCGGGCCGGGTGCGTCGCGTCCGCCCGCCGTACGCCGTCCCGGCAGGAGCCGGATTCCGTACGGCGCGAGGGCCGGGCGACCCGGCCGGAGGGCGCCCGGGCCACGGCCTCCGGCCCCGTACGGCCGACGGGTCCCGCCGGGCGCCCGGGACCGGGTCCCGTACTCGGTGCCGCCGCGGCCTCGGGCGGGCCGGGTACCGGTCGCCGGGCCCGGCCCAGGGCCCGCTCACGCGGCCGGGCGCGGGGGAGCGGGGCAGGCGGCCGGGCCCGCCGCGTGAGGCGCTACTTGGCCGGGGCCGGATCTCCGGTCTCCGCCCGCAGCCGGTCCGCGATCTGCTGCGGCATCGGCTCGTGCCGGGCGTACGAGCGGCTGAACCGGCCCGTACCGTGCGAGACCGACCGCAGATCGACCGCGTACCGCCCGATCTCGATCTCCGGCACCTCGGCCCTGACCAGCGTCCTGCCCCCGGCGGACTGCTCCGTACCGACGACCCGGCCGCGTCGCCCCGACAGATCGCTCATCACCGGCCCGACGTACTCGTCCGCGACCAGCACGGCCACCTCGGCCACCGGCTCCAGCAGATGGATCCGGGCGTCCGCCGCCGCCTCCCGCAGGGCCAGCGCGCCCGCCGTCTGGAACGCCGCGTCCGACGAGTCCACCGAATGCGCCTTGCCGTCGCGCAGGGTCACCCGGATGTCGACCAGCGGATACCCGGCCGCCACCCCGCGCGCCGCCTGGTTCCTGATCCCCTTCTCCACCGACGGGATGAACTGGCGCGGCACGGCACCGCCCACCACCTTGTCGACGAACTCGATCCCGGCCCCGGCGGGCAGCGGCTCCACGTCGATCTCGCAGATCGCGTACTGCCCGTGCCCGCCCGACTGCTTCACATGGCGGCCCCGGCCCGACGAAGGACCGCCGAACGTCTCCCGCAGGGCGACCCGGTGCGGGATCACGTCCACCTCGACGCCGTACCGGGTCCGCAGCCGCTCCAGCGCCACATCCGCGTGCGCCTCGCCCAGACACCACAGCACCAGCTGCCGGGTGTCCTGGTTCTGTTCGAGCCGCATCGCCGGATCCTCCGCGACCAGCCGGTTCAGCCCCTGCGACAGCTTGTCCTCGTCGGCCTTGCCGTGCGCCCGTACGGCCAGCGGCAGCAGCGCGTCCGGCATCAGCCAGGGCTCCATCAGCAGCGGATCGTCCCGGCCGGAGAGCGTGTCACCGGTCTCCGCCCGGCCCAGCTTCGCCACACACGCCAGATCGCCGGCGATGGCCCGGGGGAGCGGCCGCTGCTGCTTGCCGAACGGTACGGAGAGCGCGCCGACCCGCTCGTCCGCCTCGTGCAGGTCCTCCGGATCCCGGCCCCGGCCGTCGGCGCCGGGCCCGCAGACCCCCGACACATGGACCGGGGCGTCGGGCCGCAGGGTGCCGGAGAAGACCCGGACGAGGGAGATCCGGCCCACATAGGGATCCGACGACGTTTTGACGACCTCCGCCACCAGCGGCCCCTCCGGGTCGCACACCGGCCGGGGCCGCTCCGCGCCCTGCGGCGACGTCACCCGGGGACAGTCGGCCTCCAGCGGCGTCGGGAAGCCCCGGGTGATCAGCTCCAGCAGCTCGATCGTGCCGATGCCCTCCTTGGCCCCGTCGGCGGCGGGCGCCGCCGCCAGCACCGGATGGAAAGTGCCCCGGGCCACCGCCTTCTCCAGATCGTCGATCAGCGTCTTGACGTCGATGTCCTCCCCGGCGAGATACCGGTCCATCAGGGTCTCGTCCTCGCTCTCGGCGATGATCCCCTCGATCAGCCGGTTGCGGGCGTCCTCGATCACCGGCTCCTGCTCCGGACCGGGCGCCACCTCGGCCCGCCGGCCGCCGGAGTAGTCGTAGATCTTCCGGGTCAGCAGCCCGACCAGACCCGTGGTCGGGGTGTGCCCGTCGGGCCCGGGCTCCCCGTACTGCGGCAGATACAGCGGCAGTACGGCATCGGGATCGTCGCCGCCGAACAGCTCCGCGAGCACCCGGGTCAGCTCCTCGTACCCGGCCCGCGCGGTCTCCAGATGGGTGACGACGATCGCCCGCGGCATGCCCACCGCCGCGCACTCGTCCCACACCGCCCGGGTCGATCCGCCGATCGCGCCCGGCTCCTGCGCCGCCGAGACCACGAAGAGCGCCGCGTCCGCCGCGCGCAACCCGGCCCGCAGCTCACCGACGAAATCCGCGTAACCCGGGGTGTCCAGTAGATTGATCTTGTAGCCGTCCCATTCGAGCGGGACGAGCGAGAGCTGTACCGAACGCTGCTGGCGGTGTTCGATCTCGTCGTAGTCGGAGATCGTGCCGCCGTCCTCGACCCGGCCCGCCCGGTTCACCGCCCCGGTGGCCAGCGCCAGCGCCTCGACCAGGGTCGTCTTTCCCGAACCGCTGTGGCCGACCAGCACCACGTTCCGCACCGAAGAGGGCCGGTCGGCCGTAGTCGCCCGTCCGGCGGCTCCGGGGTGGTTGTTCGCCTTGTCGCCCATGAATCCTGCCTCCCGATCGATCGGAACGATGCGTCGATATCGCGATACGCCGTCTTCGGTGGTGTCCTGGCGGGCCTGCGGGGAAGAGCGCGGTGCCGGGGCCGCGGGCGGGGCGGCGAACGGGGCCGGAAGGGTTCGGGAGAGGGTCGGAGGGAGCCGCTCCGCGGTGCCCGCGGTCGTCCTTCGAGCTTTCCACCGACACCAGGGGACGTCCATACGTCGCGCGCCGCCGTCCGCCCTCCCCGGCTCCCGGCCGCCGTCCGGCGCCCTTCGGGGACCGCCCCGGCGGGGACGTACGGGAGCGGCCGGGGACCCCGGCCCGGGTGCCCGGCCGGTACCGGGCTCCGGTCGTGGCTACGATGGGGCGGCCGGTGGCCGTCGGGGCCGCGCGGCGGAACCGAACCCCGGGAAGGCCATGCTGAACAAGTACGCGCGTGCATTCTTCACGCGTGTCCTCACCCCGTTCGCCGCGTTTCTCCTCCGCCGCGGGGTGAGCCCCGACGCGGTCACCCTGATCGGCACGGCCGGAGTCGTCGCGGGCGCGCTGGTCTTCTTCCCGCGCGGCGAGTTCTTCTGGGGCACGATCGTCATCACCCTCTTCGTCTTCTCCGACCTGGTCGACGGCAACATGGCCCGCCAGGCCGGGATCTCCAGCCGCTGGGGAGCCTTCCTCGACTCCACCCTGGACCGGGTCGCCGACAGCGCGATCTTCGGCGGCTTCGCCCTCTGGTACGCGGGCAAGGGCGACGACGACGTCCTCTGCGCCGTGGCGATCTTCTGCCTGGCCAGCGGCCAGGTCGTGTCGTACACCAAGGCGCGCGGCGAGGCCATCGGACTGCCCGTGGCCGTCAACGGCCTGATCGAACGGGCCGAGCGGCTGGTGATCTCCCTGGTCGCCGCCGGACTCGCCGGACTCGGCGCCTTCGGCGTCCCCGGGATCGAGATCCTGCTGCCCATCGCCCTCTGGATCGTCGCCGTCGGCAGCGCCGTCACCCTCGGCCAGCGCGTGGTGACCGTCCGCCGGGAGTCCGCCGAGGCGGACGCGGCGGCCCGCGCGAGCGGCGACGGAGCCGAGGCCGCATGAGCGGCGCCGCACCCGTCACCGCGCGCGAACGGCTCGTGGACGGGATGTACGGACTCGGCTGGGGCGCCGTGAAGAAACTCCCCGAGCCCGTCGCCGCCCGGCTCGGCCGGACCATCGCCGACACCGCGTGGCGGCGGCGCGGCCCCGGTGTACTCCGGCTCGAATCCAACCTGGCCCGGGTCGTCCCGGACGCCGGGCCCGAGCGGCTGGCCGAACTGTCGAAGGCCGGGATGCGGTCGTACATGCGGTACTGGATGGAGTCCTTCCGGCTGCCCGCGTGGAGCACCGAGAAGGTCCGCCGCAGCGTCGTCATCCACGACGTGCACCGGCTGACCGACGGCATCGCCTCCGACCGGGGCGTCATCCTCGCCCTGCCGCACCTGGCCAACTGGGACCTCGCGGGCGTCTGGGTCACCCGCGTCCTGGAAACCCCCTTCACCACGGTCGCCGAACGGCTGAAGCCGGAATCCCTCTACGACCGCTTCGTCGCCTACCGGCAGAGCCTCGGCATGGAGGTCCTGCCGCACGCGGGCGGCTCCGCCTTCGGCACCCTCGCCCGGCGGCTGCGCGACGGCGGCCTCGTCTGTCTGGTCGCCGACCGCGATCTGTCCTCCTCCGGGATCGGCGTCGACTACTTCGGCGAGACCGCGCGGATGCCCGCGGGCCCGGCGCTGCTCGCCCAGCAGACCGGGGCGCTGCTGCTCCCGGTGACGCTCTGGTACGAGAACGACACCGCGATGCACGGCCGGGTCCACCCGCCGGTCGAGGTGCCCGGCTCAGGCACCCGGGCCGAGAAGACGTCCTCCATGACACAGGCCCTGGCGGACGTCTACGCCGCGGGGATCACCGAACACCCGGAGGACTGGCACATGCTGCAACGCCTGTGGGTCGCGGACCTGGAGCCGCGCCCGACGCCCGGGAGGCCCGGGGCGGCGGGCCCGTCCCGTCCCTCCGGCGCCGCCGACCCGGTGGCCCCCCGGGACGGCGGTGCGGCATGAGGATCGGCATCGTCTGCCCGTACTCCTGGGACGTCCCGGGCGGCGTCCAGTTCCACATCCGCGACCTGGCCGAACACCTCATCCGGCTCGGCCACGAGGTCTCCGTACTCGCCCCCGCCGACGACGACACCCCGCTCCCGCCGTACGTCGTCTCCGCCGGGCGGGCCGTACCCGTCCCGTACAACGGCTCCGTCGCCCGGCTCAACTTCGGTTTCCTGTCGGCCGCCCGGGTACGCCGCTGGCTCCACGACGGCACGTTCGACGTGATCCATATCCACGAACCCACCTCGCCGTCGCTGGGGCTGCTCGCCTGCTGGGCCGCGCAGGGCCCGATCGTGGCCACCTTCCACACCTCCAACCCCCGCTCCCGCGCCATGATCGCGGCGTATCCGATCCTCCAGCCCGCCCTGGAGAAGATCAGCGCGCGGATCGCGGTCAGCGAGTACGCCCGCCGCACCCTGGTCGAACACCTCGGCGGCGACGCCGTCACCATCCCCAACGGGGTCGACGTCTCCTTCTTCGAACGCGCCGAACCCCGGCCCGAATGGCAGGGCGGGCCCGACGGCGGGGTACTCGGCTTCATCGGCCGGATCGACGAACCCCGCAAGGGCCTCCCCGTCCTGATGAAGGCGCTCCCCGCGATCCTCGAAGCCCGCCCCGGCACCCGGCTGCTGGTCGCCGGACGCGGCGACGAGGAGGAGGCGGTGGCGTCCCTGCCGCGCGAGATCCGCTCCCGGGTGGAGTTCCTCGGCATGGTCAGCGACGAGGACAAGGCCCGGCTGCTGCGCAGCGTCGACGTCTACGTGGCACCCAACACCGGCGGCGAGAGCTTCGGGATCATCCTCGTCGAGGCGATGTCGGCGGGTGCGCCCGTCCTCGCCAGCGACCTCGACGCCTTCACCCAGGTACTCGACCAGGGCGCGGCGGGCGAACTCTTCGCCAACGAGGACCCCGACGCGCTGGCCACCGCGGCGATCCGGCTGCTCGGCGACGACAAACGCCGCGCGGAGCTGCGGGAACGCGGCCTCGCACACGTCCGGCGGTTCGACTGGTCGACGGTCGGGGCGGACATCCTGGGCGTCTACGAGACGGTGACGGCGGGCGCGGCGTCGGTCGCGACGGACGACCGCCCGGGGCTCCGCACCCGCCTGGGCCTCTCCCGCCGCGTCGCCTCCCGCTGAGGGGTTCACTCCGGGGGCGCCCGGGCCCGACGCGCCTCGGCCCTCCGGGGTACCGCCTCACATACCCGGGCCGCGCCCGGCAGCCCGATGTCGTCAGCGGTCTGCGGACCGCCCGTGGCCGTTCGCGCAGTTCCCCGCGCCCCTCAATGCTCCCCGGCACCGTTCCTGAAAGGGGCAGCGCCCTTGGGAAAGGGGGCCGGTCCGCTTTCGAGGGCGGCCGGAAGGGCAACCAGGGGCGCGGGGAACTGCGCGACAAGCCAGACGGTCCGCAGACCGACGACAACGCCCGGGCGCCGGGCGCGACCCGGGTCGTGGCGCTCACCCGGAGAGCCGAGGCGCTCGCAGGCGCGGGGCCCCCGGGGCCCCGTCCCCGTAAGCTAGCGCAGCGTGACCGTAACGCTCATTTGGATTCTCGTCGCGCTCGTCGCCGTCGGGCTCTATCTCAGTTGGACCGCCGGACGGCTCGACCGTCTGCATACCCGGATCGACGCCGCCCGCGCCGCCCTCGACGCGCAGTTGCTGCGCCGTGCGTCGGTGACGCAGGAGCTGGCGACGTCCGGGGTGCTCGATCCCGCCGCCTCGATCGTCCTCTACGAGGCCGCGCACGCCGCCCGCCAGGCGGAGGAGGACCATCGGGAGGTCGCGGAGAGCGAGTTGAGCGCCGCGCTGCGGGCGGTGTTCGAGGAGCCCGCCCAGGTGGAGGCGGTCCGTGAGGTGCCCGGCGGGGACGAGGCGGCGACGGAGCTGGCGCAGTCGGTGCGCCGGGTCCCGATGGCGCGGCGGTTCCACAACGACGCCGTTCGCGCGGCCCGCGCCCTCCGCCGCCATCGCAAGGTGCGCTGGTTCCGGCTGGCCGGCCACGCCCCGTTTCCGCTCGCGTTCGAGATGGACGACACTCCGCCGACGGCGCTCGCGGACCGTCCCGGCAGCTGACGGAGCGGGCGGCCGGTGGGACGGGCTGCCGAGGGGGCCGCGAGGGGGCCACTCGTACGAGATCGGCCATGCCTAGGCCCTCCGGTCACCGCCGTGAGCAGCGAAAACGATCCACCGGCTGTTCATTGGCCCTTGTCGCGGCCCGACGTGTGGCTGTTCCATCGGTTGCGCAGCCGTCCCCGGTCGCACTTCGCAGCAACCGTCTTCGAGTGAGGTCCCCGTGTCCAGCACGCTCCCCAGCACCCCGCAGTCCGACGCTCCCGCGACCGGTACCGCCCGCGTCAAGCGCGGCATGGCCGAGCAGCTCAAGGGCGGCGTCATCATGGACGTGGTCAACGCCGAGCAGGCGAAGATCGCCGAGGACGCGGGCGCCGTCGCCGTCATGGCCCTCGAAAGGGTGCCCGCCGATATCCGCAAGGACGGCGGTGTGGCCCGGATGTCCGACCCGAACATGATCGAGGAGATCATCGAGGCGGTCTCCATCCCGGTGATGGCCAAGTCCCGGATCGGGCACTTCGTCGAGGCCCAGGTGCTCCAGTCCCTCGGTGTCGACTACATCGACGAGTCGGAGGTGCTGACCCCGGCCGACGAGGTCAACCACTCCGACAAGTGGGCCTTCACCACCCCGTTCGTCTGCGGTGCCACCAACCTGGGCGAGGCCCTGCGCCGGATCGCCGAGGGCGCGGCGATGATCCGCTCCAAGGGCGAGGCCGGTACCGGCAATGTCGTCGAGGCCGTCCGCCATCTGCGCCAGATCAAGAACGAGATCGCCCGGCTGCGCGGCTACGACCACAATGAGCTGTTCGCCGCCGCCAAGGACCTGCGCGCCCCGTACGAGCTGGTCAAGGAGGTCGCCGAGCTGGGCAAGCTCCCCGTGGTGCTGTTCTCCGCCGGTGGTGTCGCCACCCCCGCCGACGCGGCGCTGATGCGTCAGCTCGGCGCCGAGGGCGTCTTCGTCGGCTCGGGCATCTTCAAGTCCGGCGACCCGGCGAAGCGTGCCGCCGCGATCGTCAAGGCGACCACCTTCTACGACGACCCGAAGATCGTCGCGGATGCCTCCCGGAATCTGGGCGAGGCCATGGTCGGCATCAACTGCGACACCCTGCCCGAGGCCGAGCGCTACGCGAACCGGGGCTGGTAGTGACCGCTCCGCTGATCGGAGTGCTCGCCCTCCAGGGCGACGTACGGGAGCATCTGATCGCCCTGGCCGCGGCGGACGCCACGGCCGGGCCCGTACGGCGGCCGGAGGAGCTGGCCGGGCTCGACGGCCTGGTGATCCCCGGCGGCGAGTCCACCACGATGTCCAAGCTGGCCACCCTCTTCGGGGTGATGGAGCCGCTGCGCGAGCGGGTGCGGGCCGGACTGCCCGTCTACGGCACCTGCGCCGGGCTGATCATGCTCGCCGACAAGATCCTCGACCCGAGGTCGGGCCAGGAGACCGTCGGCGGGATCGACATGATCGTCCGCCGGAACGCCTTCGGCCGCCAGAACGAGTCCTTCGAGGCGGCGGTCGACGTCGCCGGGATCGACGGACCGGTGGACGGCGTCTTCATCCGGGCGCCCTGGGTGGAGTCCGTCGGAGCGGATGTCGAGATCGTCGCCGAGTACGGCGGCCATATCGTCGCCGTACGCCAGGGCAACGCGCTCGCCACTTCCTTCCATCCGGAGCTGACCGGTGATCACCGGGTGCACGGCCTCTTCGTCGACATGGTGCGCGCGGCCGGGTGACTCCGTCCCGGTAGGATCGGCGGTCCGAGCACAGCGGTAACGCGGCAGCACTGGGTAACGCGAAGGAGACAGGCAGATGTCCGGCCACTCTAAATGGGCTACGACGAAGCACAAGAAGGCCGTGATCGACGCCAAGCGCGGCAAACTCTTCGCGAAGCTCATCAAGAACATCGAGGTCGCGGCCCGGATGGGCGGCGCCGACATCGAGGGCAACCCGACCCTCTTCGACGCCATCCAGAAGGCCAAGAAGCAGTCGGTGCCGAACAAGAACATCGACTCCGCGCTCAAGCGCGGCGCCGGCCTGGAGGCGGGCGGCGCGGACTACGAGACGATCATGTACGAGGGCTACGGCCCGAACGGTGTCGCGGTGCTCATCGAGTGCCTCACCGACAACCGCAACCGGGCCGCCTCCGACGTCCGGGTCGCCATGACCCGCAACGGCGGTTCGATGGCCGACCCGGGCTCCGTCTCGTACCTCTTCAACCGCAAGGGCGTCGTGATCGTCCCCAAGGGCGAGCTGTCCGAGGACGACGTGCTCGGCGCGGTGCTGGACGCGGGCGCCGAGGAGGTCAACGACCTCGGTGAGTCCTTCGAGGTGCTGAGCGAGGCCACCGACCTGGTCGCGGTCCGTACGGCGCTTCAGGAGCAGGGCATCGACTACGACTCCGCCGAGGCCAACTTCGTCCCGACCATGCAGGTCGAGCTGGACGAGGACGGCGCACGGAAGATCTTCAAGCTGATCGACGCGCTGGAGGACAGCGACGACGTCCAGAACGTCTTCGCCAACTTCGACGTCTCCGACGAGATCATGGAGAAGGTCGACGCCTGATCAGGTCGCCGACCCGGGTCGGTCCGGTCGTCGTACCGGTCGTCATGAAGAGGGCGGGCCGAAGGGAGAAACACCCTTCGGCCCGCCCTCGTTCGCGTCCGTTGTCGGTGGCGCCGGATAACCTGCACAAACAGATGACCGAAGGAGGGGCGGCGGCGTGCGTGTGCTGGGGGTCGACCCGGGGCTGACCCGGTGCGGTGTCGGGGTGGTGGACGGGGTGGCGGGCCGCCCGCTGACCATGGTCGGCGTGGGCGTCGTACGGACCTCGCCCGACGCCGACCTCGGCCGTCGGCTGGTCGCCGTCGAGGAGGGCATCGAGAGCTGGCTCGACGAGTACCGCCCGGAGCGGGTCGCCGTCGAGCGGGTCTTCAGCCAGCACAATGTGCGTACGGTGATGGGCACCGCCCAGGCCAGCGCCGTCGCCATGCTCTGCGCGGCCCGCCGCGGCATCCCCGTCGTCCTGCACACCCCGAGTGAGGTCAAGGCAGCCGTCACCGGCTCGGGGCGGGCCGACAAGGCGCAGGTCGGCGCGATGGTGACCCGGCTGCTGCGGCTCGCGGCCCCGCCCAGGCCCGCGGACGCCGCCGACGCCCTGGCGCTCGCCATCTGCCACATCTGGCGCAGCCCCGCGCAGAACCGCCTCCAGGAGGCCGTCGCCCGCCACCGCGGCGCCGCCCCGTCAGCCCGACCCCCGAAAGGCCGTACCGCATGATCGCCTTTGTCCGCGGCGAGGTCGCCGCGCTCGCCCCCACCACCGCGGTGGTCGAGGTCGGCGGGGTCGGCATGGCCCTCCAGTGCACCCCCGACACGCTCTCCCGGCTCCGGGTCGGCCAGCGGGCCGAGCTCGCCACGTCCCTCGTCGTCCGGGAGGACTCCCTCACCCTCTACGGCTTCGCCGACGAGGACGAGCGGCAGGTGTTCGAGCTGCTCCAGACCGCCAGCGGGGTCGGCCCCCGGCTGGCCCAGGCCATGCTCGCCGTGCACCGGCCCGACGCCCTGCGGCGCGCGGTGGCCACCGGCGACGAGCGGGCGCTGACGGCCGTCCCCGGGATCGGCAAGAAGGGCGCCCAGAAGCTGCTGCTGGAGCTGAAGGACCGGCTCGGCGCCCCGCTCGGCCCGGTCGGCGCGGCCCCCGTCGCCTCCGCCGAGCCCGCCTGGCGCGATCAGCTGCACGCGGCCCTGATCGGACTGGGGTACGCGACCCGGGAGGCCGACGACGCGGTCGCGGCCGTCACCCCCCAGGCCGAGGCCGCCGGGGACCGGCCCGCGGTGGGCGCGCTGCTGAAGGCCGCGCTCCAGACCCTCAACCGCACCCGGTGATCCACCCCGGCTGAACCCCGGCCGGTGGATCCGGGCAGGTCACCCGCCCGCCACGGGACCAGGACCCCACCGCGGCCCACGGCCGCCCGACGACACGAGGCACACACCCTGTGAACCGGTACGACAGCCCCGCCGACGACGACCGGGAGTACGCGCCTCCCGCCGATCCGGACCCGGCGGCCGACGGACGGCTCGTCGGCGGTGCCGCCGACGGGGAGGACCAGGCGGTCGAGGCCGCCCTGCGGCCCAAGTCGCTGGACGAGTTCGTCGGCCAGGAGCGGGTCCGCGAACAGCTCGACCTGGTGCTGACGGCCGCCAGGGCCCGGGGCGCCACCGCCGACCACGTCCTCCTGTCGGGCGCCCCCGGCCTGGGCAAGACCACCCTCTCCATGATCATCGCGGCCGAGATGCAGGCCCCCATCCGGATCACCTCGGGCCCGGCCATCCAGCACGCCGGGGATCTCGCGGCGATACTGTCGTCGCTCCAGGAGGGCGAGGTCCTCTTCCTGGACGAGATCCACCGGATGTCCCGGCCCGCCGAGGAGATGCTCTACATGGCGATGGAGGACTTCCGGGTCGACGTGATCGTCGGCAAGGGCCCGGGCGCCACCGCCATCCCCCTGGAACTGCCGCCCTTCACCCTGGTCGGCGCCACCACCCGGGCCGGACTGCTGCCGCCCCCGCTCCGCGACCGCTTCGGCTTCACCGCCCATATGGAGTTCTACGAGCCCGCCGAACTGGAACGCGTCATCCACCGTTCGGCCCAGTTGCTCGATGTGGAGATCGACACCGAGGGCGCGGCCGAGATCGCCGGGCGCTCCCGGGGCACGCCCCGGATCGCGAACCGGCTGCTGCGCCGGGTCCGGGACTACGCCCAGGTCAAGGCCGACGGTGTGATCAACCGTACGATCGCCGCCGCCGCCCTCGGGGTGTACGAGGTCGACGGCCGCGGCCTGGACCGGCTCGACCGGGCCGTGCTGGGCGCCCTGCTCAAGCTCTTCGGCGGCGGACCGGTGGGGCTCTCCACCCTGGCGGTGGCCGTGGGGGAGGAGCGGGAGACCGTGGAGGAGGTCGCCGAGCCCTTCCTGGTCCGGGAGGGCCTGCTGGCCCGTACGCCCCGTGGCCGGATCGCCACCCCCGCGGCCTGGGCGCATCTCGGGCTCACTCCGCCCGCTCAGGCGCCGGGCGCAAGCGGACAACAGGGCTTGTTCGGGGCGTGACGGCGCGGATACTCCCGCTGCCAGGAACTACGGTGGGATGCTGGGCGTTGTTCCATTGCCGCGGACTCGCCTAGACTCCGCCGATGCCGCCCTTCCCAGGTCGGCGCGCCCACCCCCGTAGATAGGCCGCCTCACGCTGTGCGGTCGTGTGAAGGAAGTTTCTTCCCGTGAGTCTCCTGACCTTCCTCCCCTTCATCGTGCTCATCGGGGCCATGTTCCTGATGACCCGCTCCGCCAAGAAGAAGCAGCAGCAGGCGGCGTCGATGCGCGACTCCATGCAGCCCGGCACCGGGGTGCGGACGATCGGCGGCATGTACGCCACCGTCAAGGAGCTCCACGACGACACCGTGCTGCTGGAGGTCGCTCCCGGGGTCTACGCGGTCTACGCCAAGAACGCCATCGGCGCGGTGCTCTCGGACGAGGAGTACAACCACATCGTCCACGGTGACGAGCCCGCCGAGGAGCTTCCGGCCGTCCCGGACGACGCCTCGTCGCTGACGGAGCCCGCAGACGAGCAGGCCGAGAAGCCGAAGCAGCCGGAGGCGGAGCAGGCGGCCGGGGAGAAGCCCGAGGGCAAGATCGACCTCGGTAAGAAGGCCGACGACGCCACCGGCAAGGACGCCGGTGCCGCCGAGGCCGCCTCGGACGAGCCCGAGGACGCCGCACCGTCCAAGGACGCCAAGGCCGACGGCGAGAAGTAGCCATCACCGGGACCGCCGGGCACAAGAGGGTGCCCGGCGGTCCCGTGATCGTGTTGACTTCTGCGGGGGCTGGGCCCCACAACACTTCGTGGCCGCCCCGGCGCATACCCGGCCCGGGACGGTTGGACAGGGAGAAACGAGAAGGTGGCAGCACCGAAGAGGGGCCGAAGGCCCGCGGGGGCTCAGGGGAGGCCGGGCCGCACCCTGGTCTTCATCATGATCGCCATGGCCGCGCTCGCCGGTGGCATGTTCTGGTCCGGGCACACCACGCCCCGGCTGGGCATCGACCTGGCCGGCGGTACGTCGATCACGCTGAAGGCCAAGGCGGAGCCCGGCAAGGAAAGCGCCGTCAACGAGACCAATATGAACACGGCGGTCGGGATCATCGAGCGCCGCGTCAACGGTCTCGGTGTCTCCGAGGCCGAGGTCCAGACGCAGGGCGAGTCCAATATCGTCGTCAACATCCCCAAGGGGACCGACGCGGAAGAGGCTCGTAAGCAGGTCGGTACGACCGCTCAGCTCTACTTCCGACCGGTGCTGAACGTCGCCGCCGGCGGCCCGGCCGTGCCGCAGACCCCGCAGCCGAAGCCGAGCGGCTCCGCCTCCGCCGGTACCGGCGACAAGGGCAAGCCCGCCGGTGAGAAGGCCGAAGGCGACAAGGCCGAGTCCTCCACCAAGCCCAGCGGCTCCGCCACCGCGCAGGGCCGGGCCGTCACCGACGGCCTCAAGGCGCCGTCCCCCGGCACCTCCGGCTCCCCCGACGCCTCCGGCAAGCCCGCTGACAAGCCGGCCGACAAGCACGCCGAGAAGCCCGCGGCCGGACAGACCCCGGACCCGGCCGCCGCCGATCTGGAGCAGCGCTTCGCCGCGCTGAACTGCGAGGACCCCAAGGCCCGCGCCGCCGTCAGCGAGAACGTGAAGCCCGAGAACACGATCGTCGCCTGTGGCAAGAACAGCGCCAAGCAGTGGGAGAAGTACATCCTCGGCCCGGCCGAGGTGGACGGCAAGGACGTCGACGAGGCCAAGGGCCAGCTGGACCCCCAGCGCGGCATGTGGATCGTCACCATGGACTTCACCAAGTCCGGCTCGAAGAAGTTCGAGAAGATCACCGGCAAGCTCTCCCAGCAGCAGCCGCCGCTGAACCAGTTCGCGATCGTGCTCGACGGTGAGGTGATGTCCGCCCCCAGCGTCGAGACCACCCTCAGCGCCAATGCCGAGATCTCCGGCAGCTTCAACCAGGAGTCCGCCCAGAACCTGGGCAACATCCTCTCCTACGGTGCCCTGCCGCTCAGCTTCGAGGAGCAGAGCGTCGACACCGTCAGCGCCGCCCTCGGCGGCGAGCAGCTGCGGGCCGGTCTGATCGCGGGCGCCATCGGCCTCGCCCTCGTCATCATCTACCTGGTGGTCTACTACCGCGGCCTGTCGCTGATCGCCATCCTCAGCCTGGGTGTCTCCGCGGTCCTCACCTACTCCCTGATGTCGCTGCTCGGCCCGGCCATCGGCTTCGCGCTGAACCTCCCGGCCGTCTGCGGTGCCATCGTGGCCATCGGTATCACCGCGGACTCGTTCATCGTCTACTTCGAACGGATAAGGGACGAGATCCGTGAGGGCCGCACCCTGCGCCCCGCCGTGGAACGGGGCTGGCCGCGGGCCCGCCGGACGATCCTCGTCTCCGACTTCGTCTCCTTCCTGGCCGCCGCGGTGCTCTTCTTCGTCACCGTCGGCAAGGTGCAGGGCTTCGCCTTCACCCTCGGTCTGACCACCCTGCTCGACGTCGTCGTGGTCTTCCTCTTCACCAAGCCGCTGATGACGCTGCTGGCGCGGACCAAGTTCTTCGGCGGCGGACACCCGTGGTCCGGGCTCGACCCGGAGCGTCTCGGCGCCCAGCCGCCGCTGCGCCGCTCCCGCCGCCTCACCGCCCCCACCGACCCGAAGGAGGCGTGAGCATGTCGCGTCTCGGCACTATCGGCGCCAGGCTCTACCGCGGCGAGATCGGCTACGACTTCGTCCGCCACCGCAAGTTCTGGTACGGCGTCTCGATCCTGATCACCATCGCGGCCATCGCCGGGCTGGCGATCCGCGGTCTCAACATGGGCATCGAGTTCAAGGGCGGTGCCGTCTTCACCACCCCGAGCACCAAGGTGTCCGTCTCCGACGCCCGCGAGTACGCGGAGGAGGCGTCCGGCCACCCCGCCATCGTCCAGAAGCTCGGCAACGACACCCTCCGGATCCAGGTCGCCCAGCTCAACACCGACCAGGCCGCCCAGGTCAAGAGCGACCTGGCCCGCGATCTGAAGATCGACGCCGACAAGATCGGCGCCGAACTGGTCGGCCCCAGCTGGGGCAAGCAGATCGCCAACAAGGCATGGACCGGTCTGGCCATCTTCATGGTCCTCGTGGTGATCTATCTGGCGATCGCCTTCGAATGGAGAATGGCGGTCGCCGCGCTGATCGCCCTGATCCACGACCTGACCATCACCGTCGGTGTCTACGCCCTCGTCGGCTTCGAGGTCACCCCCGGCACGGTGATCGGTCTGCTCACCATCCTCGGCTACTCCCTCTACGACACCGTCGTCGTCTTCGACGGTCTCAAGGAGGGTGCGAAGGGGATCACCAAGCAGAACCGCTACACCTACAGCGAGCTGGCCAACCGCAGCCTCAACGGCACCCTGGTCCGCTCGATCAACACCACCGTCGTGGCCCTGCTCCCGGTCGCCGGCCTCCTCTTCATCGGCGGCGGCGTCCTCGGCGCGGGCATGCTCAACGACATCTCGCTCTCGCTCTTCGTCGGCCTCGCGGCCGGCGCGTACTCCTCGATCTTCATCGCGACCCCGCTGGTCGCCGACCTCAAGGAGCGCGACCCGCAGATGAAGGCCCTGCGCAAGCGGGTCCTCGCCAAGCGGGCCAAGGGCGAGACGGAGCCCGACGAGAGCCCGGCCGACGGCGGCTCCGACGGGACCGGCGGCGACGACGAGCCGCGGGGTACGGCTCCCGGTGACACCGCCGCGGCCACCGCGGGACCGTCCGGAGTGGTCGGGCAGCGCGGCCGGGGCCGGCCGTCGGGCAGGCGGCGATGACCACCGCGCCCAGTGACGTCCGGGAGCTGCTGCTCAGCCGGATCCGCGATGTGAACGACTATCCGCAGCCCGGAGTGGTGTTCAAGGACATCACCCCGCTGCTCGCGGACCCGGCCGCCTTCACCGCCCTCACCGACGCCCTGACCGAGCTGTGCCTCCGGCACGGCGCGACCAAAGTCGTCGGCCTGGAGGCCCGGGGCTTCATCCTCGCGGCCCCGGTCGCGGTCCGGGCCGGACTGGGCTTCGTCCCGGTCCGCAAGGCGGGCAAGCTGCCGGGCGCCACGCTCTCCCAGGCGTACGACCTCGAATACGGCAGCGCCGAGATCGAGATCCACGCCGAGGACCTGCGCCCGGACGACCGGGTCATGGTCATCGACGACGTACTGGCCACCGGAGGCACGGCCGGTGCCGCGGCGGAGCTGATCCGCCGCGGCGGCGCCCGGGTCGCGGGGGTCGCCGTCCTGATGGAGCTGGGCTTCCTCGGCGGCCGTGACCGGCTGGAACCGGTACTCGGCGGCGCCCCGGTGGAGTCGCTGCTCGCCCTCTGACCGGATCCGGCGCCCACCGTGGCGCACTGTGTTCGCACCAGACCCCCGAGGCCCGGGAATGCCGGGCCTCGGGGGTCTGTTTTCAGCCTCGGGGGCATAGCATCGGCCGGGTGGATACGATGGGCTCTCCGGACCAGTCCCGGGGGACCCGGACCGCACGAGGAGCGCTCTTGCCAGACGAGGCCCGTCCCGCCACCGCACAGCCCGGCCCGAAGGCCGACCGGGCCCCGGCGGCGTCCGCCACGCCCGAGCCGACGCCCGAAGGGCGCCCCGGGCGGAACACGCCCGCCCGCGGCGGTCCCAATCCGGCCGCCCCGGGGTCGGCCGCGGTCCGCGCCGCCGCGCCGCAGACCGGGCGCCGCGGCCCCGCGCCCGCGAACCGGCCCGCGCCGCCACCCGCCTCGTCCCCCCGCTCCGGCGGCTCCTCCAACCGGGTCCGGGCCCGGCTCGCCCGGCTCGGCGTCCAGCGGTCCTCGCCGTACAACCCGGTCCTGGAGCCGCTGCTGCGGATCGTCCGGGGCAACGACCCCAAGATCGAGACCGCCACACTCCGCCAGATCGAGAAGGCGTACCAGGTCGCCGAGCGCTGGCACCGGGGCCAGAAGCGCAAGAGCGGCGATCCGTACATCACCCATCCCCTGGCCGTCACCACCATCCTGGCCGAGCTGGGGATGGACCCGGCGACCCTGATGGCCGGGCTGCTGCACGACACCGTCGAGGACACCGAGTACGGGCTCGACACCCTGCGCCGGGACTTCGGCGACCAGGTCGCCCTGCTCGTCGACGGCGTCACCAAGCTGGACAAGGTGAAGTTCGGCGAGGCCGCCCAGGCCGAGACCGTCCGCAAGATGGTCGTCGCCATGGCGAAGGACCCCCGGGTCCTGGTGATCAAGCTCGCCGACCGGCTGCACAACATGCGCACCATGCGCTACCTCAAGCGGGAGAAGCAGGAGAAGAAGGCCCGCGAGACGCTGGAGATCTATGCCCCGCTGGCCCACCGGCTGGGGATGAACACCATCAAGTGGGAGCTGGAGGACCTCGCCTTCGCGATCCTCTACCCCAAGATGTACGACGAGATCGTCCGGCTGGTCGCCGAGCGCGCCCCCAAGCGGGACGAGTACCTCGCCATAGTGACCGACGAGGTGCAGTCCGATCTGCGGGCCGCCCGGATCAAGGCGACCGTCACCGGCCGCCCCAAGCACTACTACAGCGTCTACCAGAAGATGATCGTCCGCGGCCGGGACTTCGCCGAGATCTACGACCTGGTCGGGATCCGGGTCCTGGTCGACACGGTCCGCGACTGCTACGCGGCGCTCGGTACGGTCCACGCGCGATGGAATCCGGTCCCCGGCCGGTTCAAGGACTACATCGCGATGCCGAAGTTCAACATGTACCAGTCGCTGCATACGACGGTGATCGGACCCAACGGCAAGCCCGTCGAACTCCAGATCCGCACCTTCGACATGCACCGGCGGGCGGAGTACGGCATCGCCGCCCACTGGAAGTACAAGCAGGAGGCCGTCGCCGGGGCGTCCAAGGTACGGACCGACGTACCGAAGAAGACCGGCAAGGACGACCACCTCAACGACATGGCGTGGCTGCGCCAGCTGCTGGACTGGCAGAAGGAGACCGAGGACCCCTCGGAGTTCCTGGAGTCCCTGCGGTTCGACCTCTCCCGCAACGAGGTCTTCGTCTTCACGCCCAAGGGCGACGTCATAGCGCTGCCCGCCAGCGCCACCCCCGTCGACTTCGCCTACGCGGTCCATACCGAGGTCGGCCACCGCACCATAGGGGCCCGGGTCAACGGCCGGCTCGTCCCGCTGGAGTCGACCCTCGACAACGGCGACCTCGTGGAGGTCTTCACCTCCAAGGCCGAGGGTGCCGGACCGTCCCGGGACTGGCTGGGCTTCGTCAAATCGCCCCGGGCCCGTAACAAGATCCGCGCCTGGTTCTCCAAGGAACGCCGCGACGAGGCGATCGAACAGGGCAAGGACGCGATCGTCCGGGCCATGCGGAAGCAGAACCTCCCCATCCAGCGGATCCTCACCGGGGACTCCCTGGTGACCCTCGCGCACGAGATGCGCTACCCCGACATCTCTTCGCTGTACGCGGCCATCGGCGAGGGCCATGTCGCCGCGCAGGGCGTCGTCCAGAAGCTGGTTGCCGCGCTCGGCGGCGAGGAGGCCGCCAACGAGGACATCGCCGAGTCCGCGCCGCCGTCGCGCTCCAAGCGGGGCAAGCGACGCTCCAACGCCGACCCCGGGGTCGTCGTCAAGGGCGTCGAAGACGTCTGGGTGAAGCTGGCACGCTGCTGTACGCCGGTACCGGGCGATCCCATCATCGGCTTCGTCACCCGGGGCAGCGGGGTCTCCGTCCACCGGGCCGACTGTGTGAACGTCGACTCCCTGTCGCAGCAGCCCGAACGGATCCTCGAAGTCGAGTGGGCGCCCACCCAGTCGTCGGTCTTCCTGGTCGCCATCCAGGTCGAGGCGCTGGACCGGTCGCGACTGCTCTCCGATGTCACCAGGGTCCTGTCCGACCAGCACGTCAACATCCTGTCGGCGGCGGTCCAGACCTCCCGCGACCGGGTCGCGACCTCCCGCTTCACCTTCGAGATGGGCGACCCGAAGCACCTGGGCCACGTCCTGAAGGCGGTCCGCGGCGTGGAGGGCGTCTACGACGTCTACCGCGTCACCTCAGCGCGCCGCCCCTAAGGGCTACGCAGGGCCGGTGCCTGGGGAGAGCAGTTAGGGGCGCGGGGAACTGCGCGACCAGCCACAGGCGGTCCGCGGACCGCCGACAACATCAGGTCGCCGGAGGCGAACCGGGTAGTTCGGGGCGGTGCCCGGGAGGGCCGAGGCGCTGGGGGTTCCCCCCCATGCCGGAGGCATAGGAGGCGGGACTGCGCGACCAGCCACGGGTGCGCGGCGGACGGCACCCGGCAGAAACATCTACGGCGCGTATCCGCCGGACAGCGGCCGAGGTTCGCGACGGGCGGGGGCGTGGCCCGGGACATGGTTCGGACACGGGCGAGGCCCCCGCCCCGGGAAGGGCGAGGGCCTCGGAGAAGAAGTGGCGTCAGCCGCCGAACTCCTGGAGGCCCTTGAGGGCCTGGTCCAGGAGCGCCTGGCGGCCCTCCAGCTCCTTGGTGAGCTTGTCGGCGCGCGCGTTGTTGCCCGCCGCCCTCGCCGTGTCGATCTGACCCCGGAGCTTGTCCACCGCGGCCTGGAGCTGGCCGGTCAGCCCCGCGGCACGGGCCCGCGCCTCAGGGTTGGTCCGGCGCCACTCGTTCTCCTCGGACTCCTGGATGGCCCGCTCCACGGCGTGCATCCGGCCCTCGATCCGGGACCGGGCGTCCCTCGGCACATGACCGACGGCCTCCCAGCGCTCGTTGATCCCGCGGAACGCGGCCCGCGCGGCCTTCAGGTCCGTGACCGGCAGCAGCTTCTCCGCCTCGGCCGCCAGTTCCTCCTTGAGCTGCAGATTCTCCGTCTGCTCGGCGTCCCGCTCCGCGAACGCCCCGCTACGGGCGGCGAAGAAGACGTCCTGCGCGCCGCGGAAGCGGTTCCACAGATCGTCCTCGGCCTCGCGCTGCGCCCGGCCGGCCGCCTTCCAGTCGGCCATCAGCTCCCGGTAGCGGGCCGCCGTGGCTCCCCAGTCGGTCGAGTGGGAGAGCGACTCCGCCTCGGTGACCAGCTTCTCCTTGGCCTTGCGGGCGTCCTCGCGCTGGGCGTCGAGGGACGCGAAGTGCGCCTTGCGGCGCTTGGAGAAGGCCGAGCGGGCGTGCGAGAAGCGGTGCCACAGCTCGTCGTCCGACTTGCGGTCGAGCCGGGGCAGGCCCTTCCAGGTGTCGACCAGGGCCCGCAGCCGCTCGCCCGCCGAGCGCCACTGCTCGCTGCGCGCCAGCTCCTCGGCCTCGGCGACCAGTTCCTCCTTGGCCTTGCGGGCCTCGTCGTGCTGCTTGGCGCGCTGGACCTTGCGCTCCTCGCGCCGCCGCTCCACGGATTCGACGAGGACGTCGAGCCGCTTGCCCAGCGCCGCCAGATCACCTACCGCGTGGTGCTCGGACACCTGCTCCCGCAGATGGTCGATGGCGATCTGAGCGTCCTTGGCCGACAGGTCGGTGGTCTTCACCCGCTTTTCGAGGAGGCCGATCTCGACCACCAGGCCCTCGTACTTGCGCTCGAAATAGGCGAGGGCCTCCTCGGGAGTCCCGGCCTGCCACGATCCGACGACCTGCTCGCCGTCGGCTGTACGCACGTACACGGTGCCCGTCTCGTCGACACGGCCCCACGGGTCGCTGCTCACAGCGCCTCCTCCACCTGATGCCCACCGAGGGTCACCCCGGGCATCGTCCACAGTTTCCAGGGGCGAGCCGCGCCCGCCCTGCACAACGCCAATCTAGGCGACCGGTCGCCCGGCTGTCCGCACTCGGCGGCCACGCATTTCCCCGGCGCCGACCGGAGGCGGCCCCGGCGCGGGCCGGGGCCGTGAGGTCACCCCTTGCTCACGGTCACCTTCTCCACGGTGACCGCCGACTTCGGGGCGCCGTCCTTGGCGTTGCCCTCGACTCCGGCGGCGGCGACCTTCTGGACCGCCTTGAGCCCGGCCGCGTCGATCTTCCCGAACGGGGTGTACGTCGGCGGGAGCTTGGTCTCCTTGTAGACCAGGAAGAACTGGCTGCCGCCGGAGTTGGGCTGGCCCGTGTTGGCCATGGCGACCGTACCGGCCGGGAAGACCACGGTGCCGTCCGAACCTGCCTTGCCGAGGGCCGTCAGATTCTCGTCCGGGATGTTGTAGCCGGGGCCGCCGGTGCCGTCGCCCTTGGGGTCGCCGCACTGGAGGACGTAGATGCCCTCCGTGGTCAGCCGGTGGCACTTGGTCCCGTCGAAGTACCCCTTGTCGGCGAGGGACTTGAAGGAGTTGACCGTCCGCGGGGTCTTCGCCGCGTCCATCGCGAAGGAGATCGCGCCCTGGCTGGTCTTCATCGCCATGGTGTACGTGGCCTTGGCGTCGATCGCCATCTTCGGCTCGGGAGTCCTGGGCTCCTCCGGCGGCGCCGACGTCTGCTGCTGCGACGGGGTGCTCTGGTCCCCGGCCACGGTCTGCTTGTCCTTCTCGTCCTTGCCGTCCACGATCGACGCCGCCGCGATCGCCCCGCCGACCAGGACCATCACCACCGCGACGGAGATCGCCGCAATCTTCTGCCGCCGTCTGCGGGTCGCCGCGCGGCGCTCCTGCTGACGCTCGAACTTCTCCCGGGCGAGCTGCCGCCGCCGCTGATCGCTGCTGACCACCGAGTCCGCTCCTTCTCCGTACGCGACCCCTGGTGTCGAGGGGTTCCGCGGGTGCTGGGTTGCCGTGTCGTGCCGGACGTGCCGTGGGGGCCGTTATGTCCCACCGTACGCACGCGCCGGTGCGTCGCGCGTGCCCGTACCGTATACGGGTTGGCTGTGGGAGCAGCAGGGCCGGTAGGCTCTGACCTGTCGCGATTCCGCGTCATCCGCACCACGCCGGACAGTCGGCCGATCACCCAACGAGGACGAACGTGCTTATTGCCGGGTTCCCCGCCGGGGCCTGGGGGACCAACTGTTATCTGGTCGCCCCCGCCGCCGGGGAGGAGTGCGTGATCGTCGACCCCGGTCACCAGGCCGCCGACGGTGTCGCCGAGGCGATCGCCAAACACCGGCTGAAGCCCGTCGCCGTCGTCCTCACCCACGGCCATATCGACCATGTCGCCTCCGTGGTCCCGGTCTGCGGCGCGCACGACGTGCCCGCCTGGATCCACCCCGCCGACCGGTACATGATGAGCGACCCGGAGAAGGCCCTCGGCCGCTCGTTCGGCGCGCGGCTGATGGGCGAGCTGACCGTGGGCGAGCCGTCCGACGTCCACGAGCTGACCGACGGCTCGGTACTGGACCTGGCCGGCCTGGAGCTGACCGTGTCGCACGCCCCCGGCCATACCAAGGGGTCGGTGACCTTCGGGCTGCCCGACGCCGGTGACGTACCGCCGGTGTTCTTCTCGGGCGACCTGCTCTTCGCCGGCTCCGTCGGACGTACCGATCTGCCCGGTGGCGATCACGCCGAGATGCTCGAATCGCTGGCACGCGTCTGCCTGCCGCTCGACGACTCGACCGTGGTGCTCTCCGGGCACGGCCCCCAGACGACCATCGGCCGCGAGCGCGCCACCAACCCGTATCTGCGCGAGGTGGCGGCCGGCCGGGGGAGCGCCGACGCTCCCCGACGAGGAATGTGACGAGAGAAACCGTTGTGAGTACTTTCCAGGCACCCAAGGGCACCTACGATCTGCTGCCGCCCGCCTCCGCGACCTTCCTCGCCGTCCGCGAGGCGATCGCCGCGCCGCTGCGCGACTCGGGCTACGGCTATGTCGAGACCCCGGGCTTCGAGGACGTCGACCTGTTCGCCCGCGGTGTCGGCGAGTCCACCGACATCGTGACCAAGGAGATGTACACCCTCACCACCAAGGGCGGCAGCCGGCTCGCGCTCCGCCCCGAGGGCACCGCTTCCGTACTGCGCGCGGCGCTCGAGGCCAACCTCCACAAGCAGGGCAATCTGCCGGTCAAGCTCTGGTACTCGGGCTCCTACTACCGCTACGAGCGCCCCCAGGCCGGCCGCTACCGCCACTTCTCCCAGGTCGGGGCCGAGGCCATCGGCGCCGAGGACCCGGCGCTCGACGCCGAACTGATCATCCTGGCGGACCAGGCGTACCGCAGCCTCGGCCTGCGCCACTTCCGGATCCTGCTCAACAGCCTCGGCGACAAGGAGTGCCGCCCCGTCTACCGGGAGGCGCTCCAGGCCTTCCTGCGCGGCCTCGACCTCGACGAGGAGACCCGGCGCCGGATCGACATCAACCCGCTGCGGGTCCTCGACGACAAGCGCGCCGACGTCCGGCGGCAGCTCACCGGCGCGCCCGTACTCGCCGACTATCTGTGCGACGCCTGCCGGGCGTACCACAAGGAGGTCCGCGAGCTGATCTCCGAGGCGGGCGTGGCCTTCGAGGACGACGACCGGCTCGTCCGCGGCCTCGACTACTACACCCGGACCACCTTCGAGTTCGTCCACGACGGGCTCGGCTCGCAGTCCGCGGTGGGCGGCGGCGGCCGTTACGACGGCCTCTCCGAGATGATCGGCGGCCCGGCGCTGCCGTCCGTCGGCTGGGCCCTCGGGGTCGACCGCACGGTCCTGGCGCTGGAGGCCGAGGGCGTCGTACTGGACCTGCCGCCCGCCACCAGCGTCTACGCCGTGCCGCTCGGCGAGGAGGCCCGCCGGGTCCTCTTCGGCGTCGTCACCCGGCTCCGCAGGGACGGCGTCGCGGCGGACTTCGCCTACGGCGGCCGGGGCCTGAAGGGCGCGATGAAGGCGGCCAACCGGAGCGGGGCGCGGTACGCGATCGTGGCCGGGGAGCGGGATCTGGCCGAGGGCCACGTCCAGCTCAAGGACATGGAGTCGGGCGAGCAGACGCCGATCCCGCTCTCGGAGATCGCGACGGCCCTCAGCACCCGCCTGTCGCCTCCGGCGTAGGTCCGGGGTTCCTCCCCGGGGCGCGGCGCCTCGTGCTGTCGCCGCGCCCCGTTCCCGGTCGTCGCCCGCCCGGGTTCTCGGTGCCTCCGCCCGGGCGTCCGGGTCCGCCTCGCGAGCCGTAGGCAGATCTCCTCCAGCGTCGGCGGGACGATCCGCAGCCCCGGCACCTCGCCCCGTACCGCGCGGAGAGGGCCGTGAGGGTACGGGTCGGATCCGTCGTCCACTCGGTACGCGTCCGGCCGCCCGGCCCGGTCCCGTGGACCCGGGCCCCCGCCCCGTGGTGCCGTCGCAGCTCGTCCGGATCGCCCTGGGCGATCACCCGGCCCCGGGCGATCACCGCGATCCGGTCCGACACCGCCCCCGCCTCGTCCAGGTCGTGGGTGGTGAGGACGATCGTCGTGCCCTCGGCGGCGAGCAGCCGGACCAGTTCGCGGAAGCGGTGCCGGGCCGCCGGGCCGAAGCCCGTCGCGGGTTCGTCCAGCAGCGGCAGCTCGGGGCGGCCGATCACCCCCGGCGCCACATCGAGCCTGCGCCGCTGCCCGCCCGAGAGCGCCGCAGTCCGCCGGTCCGCGTGGTCCGCGAGGCCGACGAGCGCCAGCACGTCACGGTGGCCGCGCGGCCGCGGGCAGTACCGCGCGAAGTGGGCGACCGTCTCCCCGACGTCAACTCGGCGGGGGCCGATTCATCCTGCCAGACGACACCGATTCGAGACCGCCGGCGACGATTTCCGGCCGCCGGGTCCTCGCCCAGTACCCGTACCTCGCCGCCGTCCCGCCGCCGCAGGCCCAGCAGCACGCCGGCCGTCGTGCTCTTGCCCGCGCCGTTCGGCCCGGGCGGTCCGAACACCTCGCCCCGGCGGATCCGCAGGTCCACGCCGTCGACCGCCGTGACGTCCCCGTACCGCTTACGGAGCCCCCTCACCCTCACCGCGAGTTCTGTCATGGTCTCCACCCTGGTCACGGCGGTGCGGACGCGGTACGACCTTCCGTCCATCACGCCGTCCACCGAACGACGGACACACAGCCGGATACGGCACAATGACCCGGGCCCGAGCGGGTCCCGGAGCGAGGGGAACAGGCGATAGCGATATGGCGACAGTGGCGGTGGACGACGAGGTGATCGCGGACGAGCAGACCGGCGGTCCGCGCGACGGGATCGGCGGCAGCCGCTCCCTGGCCTGGCTGCTGGTGATCACGGGAGCGGCGGGACTGCTCGCCGCCTGGGTCATCACGCTCGACAAGTACAAGCTGCTGGAGGACCCGTCCTTCACCCCCGGATGCAGCCTCAACCCGGTGGTCTCCTGCGGCAACATCATGAAGAGCGACCAGGCGTCGGTCTTCGGCTTCCCCAACCCGATGCTGGGTCTGGTGACGTACTCGATGGTGATCGCCATCGGCGTCGGGATCCTGGCGGGCGCCCGCTACCAGCGCTGGTACTGGCTCGGCCTCAACGCGGGCTGCCTGTTCGGTGTGAGCTTCTGCATGTGGCTGATGTACCAGTCGCTGTACAACATCAACTCCCTCTGTCTGTGGTGCTCCCTCGCCTGGGCCGCCACGATCGTGATGTTCTGCTACGTCACCGTGCACAACGTCCGGCACCGGATCATCAAGGTCCCCGAGGGGCTCCGCAGCGGACTGCTGGAGTTCCACTGGATGCCGCCGGTGCTCTGGATCGGGATCATCGGCATGCTGATCCTGACCCGCTGGTGGGACTTCTGGACCAGCTGAGCCGACCGGCGCGCGACTCGCGCCCGAGCCTCCGCCCCCGTACCGGCACCGGCCGGACGGGGGCGTTGTCAGTGGGCTGGCATAGGCTTTCGACCGTGGAGCCCGATCTCTTTACCGCCGCCGCCGAAGACCGCGCGGAGAAGGAGCCGACCGCCAGCCCGCTGGCCGTGCGGATGCGTCCGCGCACCCTGGACGAGGTGGTCGGCCAGCGCCATCTGCTGCGCCCCGGCTCCCCGCTGCGGCGGCTGGTCGGCGAGAGCGGCCGGGGCCCGGCCGGGGCGTCGTCGGTGATCCTCTGGGGTCCGCCCGGCATCGGCAAGACGACCCTGGCCTATGTGGTCTCGCAGGCCACCGAGAAGCGGTTCGTGGAGCTGTCGGCGATCACCGCGGGCGTCAAGGAGGTCCGGGCGGTGATCGAGGGCGCCCGCCGGGCCGCGGGCGGTTACGGCAAGGAGACGGTCCTCTTCCTCGACGAGATCCACCGCTTCTCCAAGGCCCAGCAGGACTCCCTGCTGCCCGCGGTGGAGAACCGCTGGGTGACCCTGATCGCCGCCACCACCGAGAACCCCCATTTCTCGGTGATCTCCCCGCTGCTCTCCCGCTCGCTGCTGCTGACGCTGGAGCCGCTGACCGACGACGACCTCAAGGGCCTGCTGCGGCGCGCGCTCACCGAGGAGCGGGGTCTGGGCGGCGCGGTGACGCTGCCCGGGGACGCCGAGGCGCATCTGCTGAGAGTCGCGGGCGGGGACGCGCGCCGGGCGCTGACGGCGCTGGAGGCCGCGGCGGGAGCCGCGCTGGACAAGGACGAGCCGGAGATCACCCTGGCGACGGTCGAGGAGACCGTCGACCGGGCCGCGGTCACCTACGACCGCGACGGGGACCAGCACTACGACGTGGCGAGCGCCCTGATCAAGTCCATCCGGGGCTCGGACGTGGACGCGGCGCTGCATTATCTGGCCCGCATGATCGACGCGGGGGAGGATCCGCGGTTCATCGCCCGCCGGCTGATGATCTCGGCGAGTGAGGACATCGGGCTCGCCGATCCCCAGGCGCTGCCGCTGGCGGTGGCCGCGGCCCAGGCCGTGGCCATGATCGGCTTCCCGGAGGCGGCGCTCACCCTCAGCCATGCCACGATCGCGCTGGCGCTGGCGCCCAAGTCGAACACCGCGACCACGGCGATCGGCGCGGCGCTCGCGGACGTACGCGCCGGGCACGCCGGTTCCGTACCGGCCCATCTGCGGGACGGGCACTACAAGGGGGCGGCGTCGCTCGGGCACGCCCGGGGCTATGTCTATCCGCACGACGTCCCCGGCGGGATCGCCGCCCAGCAGTACGCGCCGGACGCCCTGCACGGCAAGCGGTACTACGAGCCCACGCGGTACGGCGCCGAGGCGCGGTACGCGGATGTGGTGGAGAAGGTGCGGGAGCGGCTGCGCGGCGGCTGACCGGCGCGGAAGGCCCGCCGGCCGCGGCGGGTCAGTGCGCGGCGGCCTCGAAGAGGGTGTGCATCGCCCGGCGCAGTCCGGTGATGTCACGCACCGGCCGGGGGAAGTCGAAGCGGGCGTCGAAGCAGCGGTTGCCGGTGAAGCGGACCCGCAGTCCGAACCGGTCCAGGGCGAGCGGTACGGCCCGGGGCGCCCGGCCGTCGCCGCCGGGGCCCGCCGCCGCGGCGGCCCGGTCGCCGAGCAGCGCGCACAGCTCCTGCACCTGCTCGGTGTGGGCGGAGTGCAGATGCTGGAGCAGTTCGGCCTCATGGGCGGCCAGCGGGTCGGGACAGGCCCGGGCGAAGTCGTCGGGGTCGACGGCGGCCGTGCCCCACAGATCGTCCACCCGTACCTCGCCCACCTCCAGCCGGAGCATCATGGAGCCCGCGGCGGCGACCCCGGGGGCGCAGGTCAGCCAGCCGGAGACCCAGGCCCGGCCGCGGACCCGCTGGGGGACGGCGACCGGGGCCACGTCGGTGACCTCCAGTACGGCGGCGAGTTCGTCGTCCTGGGCATGGGTGGCGGCCCGGACGGCCGGTGAGTCGGCGGGGAAGAGCAGAAAGACCTCGCCGTCCGCGCCGACCACCCGGGCGGTGGGCATCAGCTGCTCCGGACGGGTGGTCTCCATGCCCGTGACGAGCAGCACCGCGGAGCATGTACCCTGTACGAGAGTTCGTGTGCGTTCGGCTGCTGACGGCATCCGGGCGGATTCAAGCCCGCTGGGACGCGGCTGACCATGAGCTGATCGGACCTCCGTCGCCTCGACCCCCGTAGAAGTGGGGTCGGTGTTCTTTGTGCTGTCCGCGATGCGCTTGGTGTTCCCAGGGCGAGACATGCGATCTCCTTGAGTAAGGTGAGCCTAACCTAACCTATATCGGAGGTCTGGAGAACGTGCCTAACCAGTCGCGTCCCAAGGTCAAGAAGTCCCGCGCGCTCGGTATCGCCCTGACGCCGAAGGCCGTGAAGTACTTCGAGGCCCGCCCGTACCCGCCGGGCGAGCACGGCCGTGGCCGCAAGCAGAACTCGGACTACAAGGTCCGTCTGATGGAGAAGCAGCGCCTGCGCGCGCAGTACGACATCAGCGAGCGGCAGATGGCCCGCGCCTACGACCGCGCCCGCAAGGCCGAGGGCAAGACCGGCGAGGCGCTCGTCGTCGAGCTGGAGCGCCGTCTGGACGCCCTGGTGCTCCGTTCGGGTATCGCCCGTACGATCTACCAGGCCCGCCAGATGGTCGTCCACGGCCACGTCGAGGTCAACGGCGGCAAGGTCGACAAGCCGTCCTTCCGCGTCCGTCCCGACGACGTCGTGACGATCCGCGAGCGCTCCCGCGAGAAGGCCCTCTTCCAGGTCGCCCGTGAGGGCGGCTTCGCCGCGGACGGCGAGACCCCCCGCTACCTCCAGGTGAACCTGAAGGCGCTGGCGTTCCGCCTGGACCGGGACCCGAACCGCAAGGAGATCCCGGTCATCTGCGACGAGCAGCTGGTCGTCGAGTACTACGCCCGCTGATCCACCGCGCCCGGGACCACGGTCCCGGGCGCCCGGTGCGACGCGCGCCCGGCCCGCCCTCGTCCCGCCCGCCCGGCGGGGGAGCGGCGGGCCTTCGCGTACCGCGACCGCGCGTTCGTACGACTCCGTACCCCCCCGTGCCCCCGTGCGCCGTACTTCCCTGTACGGAGCGGCCCGGTCCCCGCGAGAGACCCCCGCCCCGCCCTGTCCCGCCCGCGCGGAATGCGGTATGGGGCGCCACCGGGATCGCGATAGGGTCGGAGGGCGGGATTTTCCCCGGGAGAGCCGGGGAGAGCCCCCTCAAGACCACCCAGACGAGCAGGAAGCGGTGCAGTGTGACCGGTGGAGAGGTTGCCGGGATCCTGGTGGCCGTCTTCTGGGCGATCCTGGTCTCCTTCCTCGCCGTGGTGCTGGTGAGGCTGGCCCAGACGCTCAGGGCGACCACCCGGATGGTGACGGAGGTGACGGAGCGGGCGGTCCCGCTGCTCACCGACGCGTCCGAGACCGTACGGTCCGCGCAGACCCAGCTCGACCGGGTCGACGCGATCGCCTCGGACGTCCAGGAGGTCACCTCCAACGCCTCCGCGCTCTCCTCCACCGTCGCCTCCACCTTCGGCGGCCCGCTGGTCAAGGTCGCGGCCTTCGGCTACGGCGTCCGCAAGGCGATGGGCCGGGCCGGCGGCGGGGAAGAAGCCGACGAGCCCGCGCCCCGCCGGGGCCGGTCCGCCCGCACGGTGATCGTCGGACGTACGGTGCCCACGGCGCGCGGCGGGCGCGGTCGCCGGGGCGGAAAGGGCTGAGCCGACATGTTCCGCCGTGCCTTCTGGTTCTCCGCGGGTGCCGCCGCGGGCGTCTGGGCGACCAACAAGGTCCACCGCAAGATCCGGCAGCTCACCCCCGAGAGCCTCGCGGCCCAGGCCGCGAACCGGGCGGTCGACGCGGGTCACCGGCTGCGCGAGTTCGCCCTCGACGTCCGCGCCGGAATGATCCAGCGCGAGGAGGAGTTGGGGGACGCACTGGGCATCAACGCCCGGCCCGGACCCGAACTGCCCGCCCAGCGGGGCCGTCCCGCCCTCCGCGGCCCCGGCCCGGACGACGGGGGCCCCGACACCCACCCGCACCGCACCTACCACCCGTACAACCGGAATGAGGACCACTGATGGAGTCGGCTGAGATCCGCCGCCGCTGGCTGAGCTTCTTCGAGGAGCGCGGACACACCGTCGTGCCCTCCGCGTCGCTCATCGCGGACGACCCGACTCTGCTCCTGGTCAACGCGGGCATGGTGCCCTTCAAGCCGTACTTCCTCGGTGAGACCAGGCCGCCCGCCCCGCGCGCCACCAGTGTGCAGAAGTGCGTCCGCACCCCGGACATCGAAGAGGTCGGCAAGACCACCCGGCACGGCACGTTCTTCCAGATGTGCGGCAACTTCTCCTTCGGCGACTACTTCAAGGAAGGCGCGATCAAGCTCGCCTGGGAGCTGCTGACCGCGCCCCTGGACCAGGGCGGCTACGGCCTGGAGCCCGAGAAGCTGTGGATCACCGTCTACCAGGAGGACGACGAGGCCGAGCGGATCTGGCGCGACGAGGTCGGCGTGCCCGCCGAGCGGATCCAGCGCCTCGGCATGGGCCCGAACTTCTGGTCGATGGGCGTCCCCGGCCCCTGCGGCCCCTGCTCCGAGATCAACTACGACCGCGGTCCGGAGTTCGGCGAGGAGGGCGGCCCGGCCGTCAACGACGAGCGGTACGTGGAGATCTGGAACCTGGTCTTCATGCAGTACGAGCGGGGACCGGGCGAGGGCAAGGAGGACTTCCCGATCCTGGGCGAGCTGCCGTCGAAGAACATCGACACCGGGCTCGGCCTGGAGCGGCTCGCCATGATCCTCCAGGGCGTACAGAACATGTACGAGACGGACACGCTCCGGGTCGTCATGGACAAGGCCACCGAGCTGACCGGCGTCCGGTACGGCGCCGAGCACGGCTCCGACGTCTCCCTCCGGGTCGTCGCCGACCACATCCGTACCTCCGTGATGCTGATCGGCGACGGCGTCACCCCCGGCAACGAGGGCCGCGGCTACGTACTGCGCCGGATCATGCGCCGCGCCATCCGCAATATGCGGCTGATGGGCGCCACCGGGCCGGTCGTCGCCGAACTGGTCGACGTGGTCATCCGCACCATGGGACAGCAGTACCCGGAGCTGATCACCGACCGGTCCCGGATCGAGGCCGTCGCCCTCGCCGAGGAGACCCGCTTCCTCAAGACGCTCAACGCCGGGACCAACGTCCTGGACGGCGCCGTGACGGAGGCCAGGCAGGCCGGTTCCGCCGTCCTCGCCGGGGAGAAGGCGTTCCTGCTCCACGACACCTGGGGCTTCCCGATCGACCTCACCCTGGAGATGGCCGCCGAGCAGGGGCTCTCCGTGGACGAGGACGGCTTCCGGCGGCTGATGAAGGAGCAGCGGGAGCGGGCCAAGGCCGACGCGCGTGCCAAGAAGACCGGCCATGCCGACCTCTCCGCCTACCGCGAGGTCGCCGACACCACCGGCTCCACCGAGTTCACCGGCTATGTCACCAACGAGGGCGAGGCCACCGTCGTCGGTCTGCTCGTCGACGGAGTGCCCTCGCCCGCCGCCGTCGAGGGCGACGAGGTCGAGGTCGTCCTCGACCGCACCCCGTTCTACGCCGAGGGCGGCGGCCAGCTCGCCGACCAGGGCCGGATCCGGCTGGACTCCGGCGCCGTGATCGAGGTCCGCGACGTCCAGCAGCCGGTCCCCGGCGTCTCCGTGCACAAGGGCTCCGTCCAGGTCGGCGAGGTCACCGTGGGCGCCTCCGCCCACGCGGCCATCGACGCCAGGCGGCGCCGGGCCATCGCCCGCGCCCACAGCGCCACCCACCTCACCCACCAGGCGCTGCGGGACGCCCTCGGCCCCACCGCCGCCCAGGCCGGTTCCGAGAACTCCCCGGGCCGCTTCCGGTTCGACTTCGGCTCCCCGGCCGCCGTCCCCGGCACCGTCCTCACCGATGTCGAGCAGCGGATCAACGAGGTGCTCTCCCGCGAGCTGGACGTCCAGGCCGAGGTCATGAGCCTGGAGGAGGCCAAGAAGGCGGGCGCCATCGCCGAGTTCGGCGAGAAGTACGGCGACCGGGTCCGGGTCGTCACCATCGGCGACTTCTCCAAGGAGCTGTGCGGCGGTACGCATGTCGGCAACACCGCCCAGCTCGGGCTGGTGAAGCTGCTCGGCGAGTCCTCCATCGGTTCCGGCGTGCGCCGGATCGAGGCCCTGGTGGGTGTGGACGCCTACAACTTCCTCGCCAAGGAGCACACGGTCGTCGCCCAGCTCCAGGAGCTGGTCAAGGGCCGTCCCGAGGAGCTGCCGGAGAAGGTCTCCGGCATGCTGGCCAAGCTCAAGGACGCCGAGAAGGAGATCGAGCGGTTCCGCGCCGAGAAGGTGCTGGCCGCCGCCGCCGGGCTCGCCGACGGCGCCCGGGACGTCCGGGGCACCGCCCTGGTGGCCGGCCGGGTCCCGGACGGCACCTCCGCCGACGATCTGCGCAAGCTGGTCCTCGACGTCCGCGGCCGGATCCCCGGCGACCGGCCCGCCGTGGTCGCCCTCTTCACGGTGGCCAACGACCGTCCGCTGACCGTGATCGCCACCAACGAGGCGGCCCGCGAGCGCGGCCTCAAGGCCGGTGAGCTGGTCCGTACCGCCGCCAAGACGCTCGGCGGCGGAGGCGGTGGCAAGCCCGACGTCGCCCAGGGCGGCGGCCAGAACCCGGACGCCGTCGAGGACGCCGTCGCCGCCGTCGAGCGACTGGTGGCCGAGGTCTCGTGAGGCGCGGACGCCGACTCGCGATCGACGTCGGGGACGCCCGGATCGGGGTCGCCTCGTGCGATCCCGACGGGGTCCTCGCCACCCCGGTGGAGACCGTGCCGGGACGTGACGTCCCGGCCGCCCACCGGCGGCTGCGCTCCCTCGTCGGGGAGTACGAGCCCATCGAGGTCGTGGTCGGGCTGCCCCGCTCGCTCAGCGGGCGGGAGGGCCCGGCCGCGGGCAAGGCCCGGACTTTCGCCCGGGAGCTGGCCCGGGGCATCGCCCCGGTCCCGGTCCGGCTGGTCGATGAGAGAATGACCACGGTGACGGCCGGACAGGGGCTGCGGGCCGCCGGTGTGACGGCCAAAAAGGGCCGGTCGTTCATCGACCAGGCGGCCGCCGTGGTGATTCTGCAGAACGCTCTGGAGTCCGAACGGGCGTCAGGGGCGCCCCCCGGTGAGAGCGTCGAAGGGATTGTCTGATCGCGATACGGTAACGTTCCGCGCCATCGGGCGGCTTTTCTCGAACGGCTGCCGCACCGATCAGACAGCGGGACGGAAACCCGCCCGACTCGCGGCCCTAGGGGATCGATGACTGAGTATGGCCGGGGGCCCGGCTCCGAACCGTGGCAACCAGACGACCCTCTCTACGGCGACCAGGGCTATGGACCACAGGCCGGATCCGGCCATGATCCCTACGGCGGACAGCCGCAGCAGCTCTACCCCCAGCAGCATCAGCAGCAGGGACAGGGCTACGGCGGACAGGATCCGTACCAGCAGCAGCCGTACGACGGCGGGCAGCAGTACCCCGATCCGCTGACGCAGCAGCAGTACGCCGATCCGTCGGCACAGCACTACCAGCAGCACCCCCAGCATGCCCAGGCCCAGCAGTATCCGCAGCACACGCAGCAACCGGACGCCGGGCAGTACCAGCAGCAGCACCAGGATCCGCAGCACTACGACACGAGCGGACAGCGGTACGGCGGTCAGCAGCCCGGCTACGACACCACCGGCGGACACCCCGGAACCGGCCAGGGCGGCTGGGACCCGGCACAGCAGCACCAACACCACCAGCGGCAGGCGGTCCACCAGGAGCCGCAGGCGGCCGTGGCGTACGGCCCCGGGCCGGGCGACAGCTACACCGCCAATCCGGCCGACACCTACAGCGGGCCCGTACCCGGCTACCAGGCCCAGGCCGAGGACGATCACTACGCCACCCCCGACGCCTACCCCCCGCCGCAGCCCCCCGCCCGGCGCTCCGCCGAACCGGAGGCCGCGACGGGACCGGACCCCGAGGCGCCCGGCGAGGAGAGACATCCCTTCTTCACCGGCGACGACCGCGACGACGACGGCGGCGACCCGGCCCACCAGGACCCGCCCGGCCGGTCCGGCCGCCGCCGCGGCGGCTCCGACGGCTCCGGCGACGGCCGCGGACGGCCCAAGAAGAAGAGCCGCAACGGCTTCGCCTGTCTCGTGGTCTCCGTGGTCCTCTTCGGCGGGCTCGGCATCGTCTCCTACTTCGGCTACCAGTTCTGGCAGGGCCAGTTCGGTTCCGCCCCCGACTACAGCGGCGCCGGTTCCGGCTCCGTGGTCGTCGAGATCCCCCCGGGCGCGGGCCTCTCGGAGATCGGCCGCATCCTGAAGGAGAACGGCGTCGTCAAGAGCTCCGGCGCCTTCGTCTCGGCCGCCGACAGCAACCCCCGGGCCAAGGGCATCCAGGCCGGGGTCTACACCCTCGCCAAGCAGATGTCCGGGGCCAACGCCGTCAAGGCCATGCTCGACCCGACCAGCAGCAGCAACATGATCGTGCCCGAGGGCAAGCGGAACGCCGAGATCTACGCGATGATCGACAAGCGGCTCCAGCTGAAGTCCGGCACCACCGCGACGACCGCGAAGGAGCAGGCGGCCAAGCTCGGGCTCCCGGCCTGGGCCAAGGGCGGCCCCGATGTCATGGACCCGCTGGAGGGCTTCCTCTTCCCGGCGTCGTACCCCGCGGCCAAGGGCATGAAGCCCGAGGCCGTGCTGAAGAAGATGGTCGCCCGGGCCAACGAGGAGCACACCAAGGCCGGTCTGGAGAAGAAGGCCCGGGAACTGGGGCTGAAGAACCCCCTCCAGGTGCTGACCGTCGCCAGCCTCGTCCAGGCCGAGGGCAAGTACAAGGAGGACTTCGAGAAGGTCGCCAGGGTCGTCTACAACCGGCTGAAGCCCGACAACACGGAGACCAACGGCCTGCTCGACTTCGACTCCACCGTCAACTACGCCAAGGGCGAGAGCACCCTCGCCATCGGCAGCGTCGACAAGGTGCGGAAGTTCAAGCACCCGTACAACACCTACCGGATCGTCGGGCTGCCGCCCGGACCGATCGGCAACCCGGGAGCCGCGGCGATCAACTCCACGTTGAACCCGGCCGAGGGCGACTGGTACTACTTCGTCTCGGTGACCGAGGACGAGACCGTCTTCTCGGAGACCAACGCCGAGCACGAGCGGGCTCGCGCGCGGTATCTGGAAGAGCAGAAGAAGAACCAGGAGTGACCACCGTGACCCCAGCGCCCACCGGCCGGAACGACGGCCGGGCGGACGGCACGGCGAAGCGGCGCGCGGCGGTCCTCGGATCGCCGATCGCCCACTCGCTCTCGCCCGCCCTGCACCGGGCCGCCTACGCGGCGCTGGGGCTCGGGGAGTGGACGTACGACCGGTTCGAGGTCGACGAGGCCGCGCTGCCCGCGTTCGTCCGCGGCCTCGACGCGGACTGGGCCGGGCTCTCGCTGACCATGCCGCTGAAGCGGGCGATCATTCCGCTGCTGGACTCCATCGGCCGGGACGCCGCGTCGGTGGAGGCCGTCAATACCGTCGTCCGCGCCGAGGACGGCACGCTGACCGGTGACAACACCGATATCCCGGGGATGGTCGCCGCCCTGCGGGAGCGGGGCGTGGAATCCGTGCCGTCCGCCGCGGTCCTCGGCGCCGGTGCCACCGCGGCGTCCGCCGTGGCCGCCCTCGCCCGGATCTGTACCGGACCCGTCACCGCCTATGTCCGCGGCCCGGCGCGCGCCGCCGAGATGCGGGGCTGGGGCGAACGGCTCGGCGTGGAGGTCCTGACCCGGGACTGGGAGCGGGCCGCCGACGCGCTGACCGCCCCGCTGGTCGTCGCCACCACCCCCGCCGGATCCGCCGACGCCTTCGCCGACCGGGTCCCGGACCGCCCCGGCACCCTCTTCGACGTCCTCTACGACCCCTGGCCCACTCCTCTCGCGGCCCGCTGGGCGGAGCGCGGCGGGGCCGTCGTCGGCGGGCTCGACCTCCTGGTCCACCAGGCCGTGCTCCAGGTGGAGCTGATGACCGGCCGCCCCGGGCCGCTGGCGGCGATGCGGGCCGCGGGCGAGGCCGCCCTGCGGGCCCGCTGAGCCACCCGGACCCCGTTTACAGCCCGGCTGCCGGGCTCCCGGACTCCGCGGAAGCCGGCCCGTACGGCGGGGGTGCTCCGCGCCCCGCGCCGTAGCGGCGGCACCCGTGGACCGGTCCCGCCCCCGTCCCCCGCGCCGTCCGACTGCTGGACCGGGGCGTGGACCCGCCACCCGGACGTGGGAGGATCGGGTCAGGCGGGCCGGAGCCGCGCACCCGGCCGGGCCGGCAGTTCGAGGCGCGAGCATGAGGAGCACCGTTGAGCAGGTTGCGTTGGCTGACCGCGGGGGAATCGCACGGACCCGCACTCGTGGCGACGCTGGAGGGACTTCCCGCCGGTGTCCCGGTCACCACGGAGATGGTGGCCGACCACCTCGCCCGCCGGCGCCTCGGCTACGGGCGCGGCGCGCGGATGAAGTTCGAACGCGACGAGATCACCTTCATCGGCGGCGTACGGCACGGGCTCACCCTCGGCTCCCCGGTCGCGATCATGGTCGGCAACAGCGAATGGCCCAAGTGGCAGCAGGTCATGTCGGCCGACCCCGTGGACCCCGGCGAGCTGGCGGCCCTCGCCCGCAACGCCCCGCTGACCCGGCCCAGGCCCGGCCACGCCGACCTCGCGGGCATGCAGAAGTACGACCTGGACGAGGCCCGGCCCGTCCTGGAGCGCGCCAGCGCCCGGGAGACCGCCGCCCGGGTCGCCCTCGGCGCCGTCGCCCGCTCCTACCTCAAGGAGACCGCGGGCATCGAGATCGTCTCCCATGTCGTGGAGTTCGGCGCCGCCAAGGCACCCAAGGGCGTCTACCCCACCCCGGCCGATGTCGAGAAGCTCGACGCCGACCCGGTCCGCTGCCTCGACGCCGACGCGAGCAAGGCGATGGTCGCCGAGATCGACCAGGCCCACAAGGACGGCGACACCCTCGGCGGCGTCGTCGAGGTACTGGCGTACGACGTCCCCGTCGGCCTGGGCTCCCACGTCCACTGGGACCGCCGCCTCGACGCCCGGCTCGCGGGCGCGCTGATGGGCATCCAGGCCATCAAGGGCGTGGAACTCGGCGACGGCTTCGACCTGGCCCGGGTCCCCGGCTCCCAGGCCCATGACGAGATCGTCGCCACCCCCGAGGGGCTGCGCCGCACCTCCGGCCGCTCCGGCGGTACCGAGGGCGGCATGTCCACCGGCGAGCTGCTGCGGGTCCGGGCCGCGATGAAGCCCATCGCCACCGTCCCCCGGGCCCTGGCCACCGTCGACATCGCCACCGGCGAGGCCGCCGCCGCCCACCACCAGCGCTCCGACGTGGCCGCCGTCCCCGCCGCGGGAATCGTCGCCGAGGCCATGGTCGCCCTGGTCCTCGCGGACGCCGTCGCGGAGAAGTTCGGCGGTGACAACGTCTCCGAGACCCGCCGCAACGTCCGCTCCTACCTCGACCACCTGCGCATCCGGTGAACGCCCCGCTGATCGTCCTGGTCGGGCCCATGGGCTCCGGCAAGTCCACGGTGGGCGAGGTCCTCGCCCGCAGGCTCGGCGTCCCCTACCGGGACACCGACGCGGACATCGTCACCGCCGAGGGCCGTGAGATCGCCGATATCTTCGTCGAGGACGGCGAGCCCCGCTTCCGCGAACTGGAGCGGGCCGCCGTACGGGAGGCGCTCGCCGTCCACAGCGGCGTACTCGCCCTCGGCGGCGGCGCGGTCCTCGACCCCGGCAGCCGCGCCCTGCTCGCCGGACTGCCCGTGGTCTTCCTGTCGCTGGACGTGGAGGAGGCGGTCCGCAGGACCGGCCTCAACCAGGCCCGGCCGCTGCTCGCGGTCAATCCGCGGCGGCAGTGGCGGGAGCTGATGGCGGCCCGCCGCCCCCTGTACACCGAGGTGGCACGGGTCGAGGTGGCCACCGACGACCGCACCCCCGACGAGGTCGCCGACGCGATCATCGCCGCCCTGGAACTGAAGGACGACCCCGTATGACCGAGCAGTCAGTGACCCGGATCCCGGTCGGCGGCACCGACGGCACCGCCCCCTACGAGGTCCTGGTGGGACGGCAGCTCCTCGGCGAACTGCCCGGACTCATCGGCTCCGCCGCCCGGCGGGTCGCCGTCCTCCACCCGGAGGCGCTGGCCGGGACCGGCGAGGCGGTCGCCGAGGACCTGCGCGCCGAGGGGTACGAGGTCATCGCCGTCCAAGTGCCCAACGCGGAGGAGGCCAAGACCGCCGAGGTCGCCGCCTACTGCTGGAAGGCGCTCGGCCAGAGCGGCTTCACCCGGACCGATGTGATCGTCGGCGTCGGCGGCGGCGCCACCACCGACCTCGCGGGCTTCGTCGCCGCGACCTGGCTCCGCGGCGTCCGCTGGATCGCCGTCCCCACCACCGTCCTCGGCATGGTCGACGCCGCCGTCGGCGGCAAGACCGGCATCAACACCGCCGAGGGCAAGAACCTGGTGGGCTCCTTCCACCCGCCCACCGGCGTCCTGTGCGATCTGGCCGCACTGGAGTCGCTGCCCGTCAACGACTACGTCAGCGGACTCGCCGAGATCATCAAGGCCGGCTTCATCGCCGACCCGGTCATCCTCGAACTGATCGAGGCCGACCCCGAGGCCGCGCGCACCCCCGCCGGACCGCACACCGCCGAACTGATCGAACGGTCGATCCGGGTCAAGGCGGAGGTCGTCTCCGGCGACCTCAAGGAGTCCGGCCGCCGGGAGATCCTCAACTACGGCCACACCCTCGCCCACGCCATCGAGAAGAACGAGCGCTACAAGTGGCGGCACGGCGCGGCCGTCTCCGTCGGCATGGTCTTCGCGGCCGAACTGGGCCGGCTCGCCGGCCGGCTCGACGACGCCACCGCCGACCGGCACGCCACCGTCCTCGGCTCCGTCGGCCTGCCGCTCACCTACCGCGGCGACCAGTGGCCCCGGCTGCTGGAGACCATGAAGGTCGACAAGAAGTCCCGCGGCAACCTGCTCCGCTTCATCGTCCTCGACGGCCTCGGCAAGCCCAACACCCTGGAGGGCCCCGACCCGGCGCTGCTGCTCGCCGCCTACGGGGAGGTGTCGGGATGAGCCGCCGGGTCCTGGTCCTCAACGGGCCCAACCTGGGGCGGCTCGGCTCCCGGGAGCCCGACGTCTACGGCACGACCTCGTACGCGGGCCTGGTCGAGACCTGCCGGGCGCTGGGCGCGGAACTCGGCCTCGACGTCGAGGTCCGGGAGACCAACGACGAGGGCGAGATGATCCGCTGGCTCCACGAGGCGGCGGACGGCGCGATCCCGGTGGTGCTCAACCCCGGGGCCTTCACCCACTACTCGTACGCGATACGGGACGCGGCGGCCCAGAAGACGGCACCGCTGATCGAGGTGCACATCTCCAACCCGTACACCCGGGAGACGTTCCGCCACACCTCGGTCGTCGCCGCGGTCGCCACGGCCACCATCGCGGGCCTCGGCCTCGGCTCCTACCGTCTCGCCCTGCGGGCCCTCGCGGAGGAACTGCCGCTCTGACCGCGGTTCCCGCGGTCCGGGGCGCGCGGCGCCCCGGACCGCGGGCGGCGATCCCGTTCCGGTAGGCAGGGGAGCCACCGGGGCCGCGGGAGGGTACGGTTCGGTGGCAGGGGCAGCGAACTGCCCGCCACAGACGCGCACGAGACGGAGTCGGACCGGATGCAGCACGCAGTGGGGGCTCCGCTGCCGCCTCCCCACCGCCCCGGGCAGCACGCCCACCACGGCCCCGACGGGGCCCCCGCGGGCCCCCCGGGACCGCGCCCGGGACCCGGGGCGCCCGGCACCGTACCGCCACCGCCCGGTGCCGCGCCCGTACCGGCGGCCGGTCCCTCCGGCGCCGTACCACCGGCCCCCGGCTGGACCCAGCCCGGACCGCCCCACCCCGCCGGGCCGCCGCCGCGCGACGCCACCGGCCAGGTGCAGCTCCCGCCGGTCCCGCCGCCCGGAGCGCCGGAAGGCGGTACGGGCGCGACCATGCTCGCCGTGCTGCTGATCGGACCCGCCGGGGCGGGCAAGACGACCGTCGCCCGGCACTGGGCCACCCGCCGCCGGGTGCCCACCGCGCACATCAGCCTGGACGACGTCCGCGAATGGGTCTGCTCCGGCTTCGCCGACCCGCAGACCGGCTGGAACGAGAACTCCGAGGCGCAGTACCGGCTCGCCCGCCGTACCTGCGGCTTCGCCGCCCGCAACTTCCTCGCCAACGGGATCTCCTGCATCCTCGACGACGCCGTCTTCCCCGACCGCCCGGTGGTCGGCCTCGGCGGCTGGAAGCGCCATGTCGGCCCCGGCCTGCTCCCCGTCGTCCTGCTGCCCGGCCTGGAGACCGTGCTGGAGCGGAACGCGGAGCGGACCGGCAACCGCAGACTGGCCGACGAGGAGGTGGCCGGGATCCACGGGCGGATGGCGGGCTGGTACGGGTCGGGTCTGCCGATCATCGACAACACCAAGTACGACGTGGAGACCACGGCGCGGGTCCTGGACGAGACCCTCGCCCGCGCGATCGCCAGCCCTCCGTCCTGGTAGCCCCCGGGCGCGTGTCCCGGGCGGGCCGTGCCCCTCGGGCCCCCAGCGCCTCGGCCCTCCGGGTTGCCGCTCCGAACTACCCGGGCCGCGCCTGGCGGCCTGACGTTGTTCGCGGTCTGCGACCAGCCACCCACCTGCGCGGGGTCGCCCGACAACACTCGCCCCGCAGGGCGGACGGTGCGGGCCTCACCGGGAGGACCGAGGCGCGGGGGGTCCCCCATTGCCGAAGGCTCAGGGGGCGGAACCGCGAGACAAGCCGCAGGCGGCCCGCAGGCGCGACTGATACCACCGGCCCGGCAGGGCAGAAGGAACGGTCCCCGAGGAGGCCGCCGCACCGTCGGACGCGCTGGGCGCGCCGCCCGGCGGGATCACTCGTACGCTCGGATCATGGCAGAGGTGTTCGCGGCCCGCCGCGACCGGGTGCGGGAGCGGTGCGCGGGTGACGGCGGCGGGGCGCTGATCTCCCGCCCGGCCAATGTGCGCTATCTCGCCGGTGGCGCCCCGCCGGGCGCCGTGCTGCTGATCGGGCCCGCCGAGGACGTACTGCTCTCGCCCGCGACCCCGGCCCCCGCCAACGGCACGGCACGCCCCGACGACACGCTCCGGCTGACCGTGCTCCCCGACGACGGGGTGGATCCGGCCGTCGCCGCAGCCGGGCTGGCCCGGCTGGCGGAGGCGGAGTCCCTCGCCGTCGAGGAGCACCATCTGACCGTGGCCCGGCACCGGGCGATGCGTTCCGCCGTGCCCCGGCTGCGGCTGACCGACGTCGGGCTGGCCGTGGAGCGCCAGCGGATCGTCAAGGACGAGGAGGAGATCGCCTGTCTGCGGATCGCCGCCGAGATCACCGACCAGGCGCTGGGCGAACTGCTGGAGTCGATCCTGGTGGGGCGGACGGAGCGGCATCTCGCCCTGGAGCTGGAGCGCCGGCTGGTCGACCACGGCGCCGACGGGCCCGCCTTCCCCACCTCGGTCGCCACCGGCCCCGACTCCGGGCGGCGCGGCCACCGGCCCACCGACCGCCGGGTCGAGGAGGGCGATTTCCTCACGGTCTGCGTCGGCGCCGACTACCGGGGCTACCGCTGTGAGATCGGCCGGACCTTCGTCATCGGCACCACCCCCGCCGACTGGCAGATCGAACTGTACGACCTGGTCTTCGCCGCCCAGCGGGCCGCGCGGGAGACCCTGCGGCCGGGTATCGCCTACCGCGAGGTGGACCTGGCGGCCCGGCGGATCCTGGACGGCGCGGGCCACGGCGCCGGGCTCGCGCCGCTCACCGGGCACGGGGTGGGCCTGGAAATCGACGAGGACCCGCAGTTGACTCCGGCGGCCATGGGTAAACTGGACGCTTGCGTGCCGGTCACCGTCGAACCGGGGGTCCACCTTCCGGGCCGGGGCGGGGTCCGGATCGATGACACGCTCGTCGTACGCCAGGAGGCGGACGGCGGACCCGAGCTACTCACCATCACGACCAAGGAGCTGCTCGCGCTCTAGCGGGCGCGTACCGCGGTGGCCCCAGGTCGTCCACGTCAGTCCAGGAGATTCCGCAACCGTGGCTTCCACGAACGACCTCAAGAACGGCATGGTGCTCAAGCTCGACAACGGCCAGCTGTGGTCCGTCGTCGAGTTCCAGCACGTCAAGCCCGGCAAGGGCCCGGCCTTCGTGCGCACCAAGCTCAAGAACGTGCTCTCCGGGAAGATCGTCGACAAGACGTTCAACGCCGGCGTGAAGGTCGAGACGGCCACCGTCGACCGCCGCGACATGCAGTTCTCGTACATGGACGGCGATTACTTCGTCTTCATGGACATGCAGACGTACGACCAGATGCACATCGAGCGCAAGGCCGTCGGCGACGCCGCCAACTTCCTGATCGAGGGCTTCGAGGCCACCGTCGCCACCCACGAGGGCGAGGTGCTCTACGTGGACCTGCCGGCCGCCGTGGAGCTGGTCATCGCCGAGACCGAGCCGGGCGTCCAGGGCGACCGCTCCACCGGTGGCACCAAGCCCGCCAAGCTGGAGACCGGCTTCGAGGTCCAGGTCCCCCTCTTCATCACCACCGGTGAGAAGATCAAGGTCGACACCCGCTCCGGCGACTACCTCAGCCGGGTGAACAGCTAAGGTGTCCGCTCGCAGCAAGGCCCGTAAGCGCGCCTTCCAGATCCTCTTCGAGGCCGACCAGCGCGGCGTGCCCGCGCCTACGGTGCTCGCCGACTGGATCCGGCACTCACGGACCGACGACCGGCAGCCGCCGGTCAACGAGTACACGATGCAACTGGTCGAGGGGTACGAGGGGTACGCGACCCGGATCGACGAGCTGATCTCCACCTATGCCACCGACTGGGACCTCGACCGGATGCCGGTGGTCGACCGGAACATCATCCGGCTCGGCGCCTATGAACTGGTCTGGGTGGACGAGACGCCGGACGCCGTGGTGATAGACGAGGCGGTACAGCTCGCCAAGGAGTTCTCCACCGACGACTCGCCGTCGTTCGTCAACGGCCTGCTGGGCCGTTTCAAGGAGCTGAAGCCCTCCCTGAGGCGCGACGGCGCCTGAGCGACGGACCGGCCGTACGGGCCCGGGCCCCGGACCACCTCGGTCCGGGGCCCGGGCCTGTGACATGTCCGCATCCGGCCGGGCCCGGCTCCGGGGCCGTAGCCGGGCTTCCGGCGGTACGCGGGGGAGCGCCCCGGGGCGCCCGGGGCGCGGCCGACGCCCGCAGACGGCTGACGGAAGCCCCCGGAGGCCCGCGGACACCCCATGCCCCCAGGGGCCCGGGCGACGCCCCTACGCGTACGGGAGCGGCCGCCGGAAGGGTCCGTACGGCACCGGCGGGGCCCCGGCCCGGAGCGGGCGCCCGGAGACGGCGAGAAGCGGCCCCGGAAACGGCGAAGGGCGGGACACCCTCCCGGGCGTCCCGCCCCACGGCGTGACGATTCTTCGGCGGCCCGCCCGTTCGGGACGGGACCGGACCGATGCGAAACGGCTCCGAGCCGCTCCGCTCAGCCCTCCTCGTGGGCGACCGCGCGACGCGCGTCCGCGTCCAGCACACCCCAGCTGATCAGCTGCTCGGTGAGGACCGACGGCGACTGGTCGTAGATCACGGCGAGGGTGCGCAGATCGTCCTGGCGGATCGACAGCACCTTGCCGTTGTAGTCGCCCCGCTGGGACTGGATCGTGGCCGCGTACCGCTGGAGGGGGCCCGCCTTCTCGGCCGGCACATGGGCCAGCCGCTCCAGGTCGAGCACGAGCTTCGGCGGCGGCTCGGCGGCTCCGCCCGGCGTCGTGCCCGGCAGCAGTTCCTGCACGGGGACGCCGTAGAAGTCCGCCAGCTCGGCCAGGCGCTGGACCGTCACAGCGCGGTCGCCGCGCTCGTACGACCCGACCACCACGGCCTTCCAGCGGCCCTGGGACTTCTCCTCCACGCCGTGGAGGGACAGGCCCTGCTGCGTACGGATGGCGCGGAGCTTGGCCCCGAGCTGCTTTGCGTATTCGCTGGACATATAGCTCCCCGGACGCTGGGACAACGTGCGGCTCCGCCGCGCTGCTGGTGACTCACTGTGAGGTTACGCAGCGTGATTCGGGGGCGTCAAGCCGAACGGGTCCAGACCGGTGGCCTGTCATGATCACAACGCGCATCGTCCCTGGTCCGGACCGGGGCCGGTGGGGTTCCCCCGAATGGCCCTGGTACGGTAGGGGACGCACTATCCGACGTCCTTTAAGGTCCGTCCCGTGAGGCGGAGAAGGAGGTCTGTTTCTCCATGTCGGCCATGGAAACGAACAGCCACACAGGCGGCGCCGAGACGGCCCGCCCCGTACTGGAGGCACCCGACATAGCCCGGGTGCTGACCCGTATCGCCCACGAGATCGTCGAACGCGCCAAGGGCGCCGACGACGTGGTGCTCCTCGGCATCCCCACCCGCGGCGTCTTCCTCGCCCGCAGGCTGGCCGGGAAGCTGGAGCAGATCACCGGGCGGACCGTGCCGGTCGGCTCTCTCGACATCACCATGTACCGCGACGACCTGCGGATGCGGCCCGCCCGCGCGCTGGCCAGGACCGAGATCCCCGGCGACGGGATCGACGGCCGACTGGTCGTCCTCGTCGACGACGTGCTCTTCTCCGGCCGCACCATCCGCGCCGCGCTCGACGCCCTCGGCGACATCGGCCGCCCCCGCGCGGTCCAGCTCGCCGTCCTGGTCGACCGGGGCCACCGCGAGCTGCCCATCCGCGCCGACTACGTGGGCAAGAACCTGCCCACGTCGCTCCGCGAGACCGTGAAGGTGCTCCTCTCCGAGGAGGACGGCCGCGACACCGTCCTGCTCGGCGTCCGCGACACCGACGTCTAGCGCGAACCGTCCCGTACGCCCCCCGAGCGGCGTCCGGGCGCCCCCGTGCGCCCCGGCACCCCGAACGCGGCGGCGTACCCCCGTACGCCGAACGTGCCGACCCGAGCCGACCCACCGGAGCCCACCCAGATGAAGCACCACCTCATCTCGGCCGCCGATCTCACACGGGACGACGCCGTCCTCATCCTCGACACCGCCGAGGAGATGGCCCGCGTCGCCGACCGGCCGATCAAGAAGCTGCCCACCCTCCGCGGCCGTACCGTGGTCAACCTCTTCTTCGAGGACTCGACCCGGACCCGGATCTCCTTCGAGGCCGCCGCCAAGCGGCTCTCCGCCGACGTCATCAACTTCTCCGCCAAGGGATCCTCCGTCTCCAAGGGCGAATCCCTCAAGGACACCGCCCTCACCCTGGAGGCGATGGGCGCCGACGCGGTCGTCATCCGCCACCACGCCTCCGGCGCGCCCTACCGGCTGGCCAACTCCGGCTGGATCGACGGCTCGGTCGTCAACGCCGGCGACGGCACCCACGAGCACCCCACCCAGGCCCTCCTCGACGCCTTCACCATGCGCCGCCGACTGGTCGGCCGCGATGCCGGAATGGGCCGCGACCTGGCCGGACGCCGGATCACCATCGTCGGAGACGTACTGCACAGCCGGGTCGCCCGCTCCAATGTGCTGCTGCTCCACACCCTCGGCGCCCAGGTCACCCTGGTCGCCCCGCCGACCCTGGTTCCGATCGGGGTCGACAGCTGGCCCTGCGAGGTCTCCTACGACCTCGACTCCGTACTGCCCAAGTCCGACGCGGTGATGATGCTCCGGGTCCAGCGCGAGCGGATGAACGCCGCCTTCTTCCCCACCGAGCGCGAGTACGCCCGCCGCTACGGCCTGGACGGCGACCGGATGGCCCGGATGCCGGAACACTCCGTCGTGATGCACCCCGGACCGATGAACCGGGGTATGGAGATCACCGCACAGGTCGCCGACTCCGACCGCTGCACCGCCGTGGAACAGGTCGCCAACGGGGTGTCCATCCGGATGGCGGTGCTCTATCTGCTGCTCGGCGGCAACGAGTCCGCCGCCCCCGCCGCCCGTACCGAGACCGCCCGTACCGAGGAGACCAAGTAACCATGAGCAAGATCCTGATTCGCGGCGCGCGGGTACTCGGCGGGGAGCCGCAGGACGTCCTGATCGACGGTACGGCGATCAGCGCCGTCGCCCCCGCGATCGAGCCCGGCGACGCCACCGTCGTCGAAGCCGCCGGAAAGATCCTGCTGCCCGGCCTGGTCGACCTCCACACCCATCTGCGGGAGCCCGGCCGCGAGGACTCCGAGACCGTCCTCACCGGCACCCGCGCCGCGGCCGTCGGCGGCTACACCGCCGTCCACGCCATGGCCAACACCTTCCCGGTCGCCGACACCGCCGGCGTGGTCGAGCAGGTCTACCGGCTCGGCAAGGAGTCCGGCTACTGCGACGTACGGCCCGTCGGCGCCGTCACCGTCGGCCTGGAGGGCAAGCAGCTCGCCGAGCTGGGTGCCATGCACGACTCCGCCGCCGGGGTGACCGTCTTCTCCGACGACGGCAAGTGCGTCGACGACGCCGTGATCATGCGCCGCGCCCTGGAGTACGTGAAGGCGTTCGACGGCGTCGTCGCCCAGCACGCCCAGGAGCCCCGGCTCACCGAGGGCGCCCAGATGAACGAGGGCGTCGTCTCCGCCGAACTGGGACTCGGCGGCTGGCCCGCGGTCGCCGAGGAATCGATCATCGCCCGGGACGTCCTGCTCGCCGCCCACGTCGGCTCCCGGGTCCACATCTGCCACCTCTCCACCGCCGGATCCGTGGAGATCGTCCGCTGGGCCAAGTCCAAGGGCTGGGACGTGACCGCCGAGGTCACCCCGCACCATCTGCTCCTCACCGACGAACTGGTCCGCAGCTACGACCCGGTCTACAAGGTCAACCCTCCGCTGCGCACCGCCAACGACGTGATGGCCCTGCGCGAGGCGCTGGCCGACGGCACCATCGACTGCGTCGCCACCGACCACGCCCCCCACCCCCACGAGGACAAGGACTGCGAGTGGGGCGCCGCGGCCATGGGCATGGTCGGCCTGGAGACCGCCCTCTCCGTCGTCCAGGAGACGATGGTCGAGACCGGACTGCTCGACTGGGCCGGGGTCGCCGACCGGATGTCCTTCCGGCCCGCCCGGATCGGCCGCCTCGAAGGACACGGCCGTCCCGTCGCCTCCGGTGAGCCCGCCAACCTGGTCCTGGTCGATCCGGCATACCGTGGGACCGTGGACCCCGCGGACTTCGCCTCCCGCAGCCGAAACACCCCCTACCGGGGCCTCGAACTGCCGGGACGCGTCACCCACACCTTCCTGCGGGGCCGGGCAACGGTCGTCGACGGGAAGCTGACGTGACAACTCTCACCACCATCGCAGCGGGCATCGAGATCCTCGCGGCCGACGAACGCAAATCCGCGGAGGTCACCGACTGGGCCGCCCGGATCGGCTGGGTCGTCGGACTGCTGCTCTTCGTCGCCCTGGTCTACTGGCTGATGCGCCAGGGCTGGAAGTGGCGCGGCAGCCTCCAGTCGGACCTCCCCGAGCCGGCGCCGGTGACCGGCGACGGCGGTACCCCGCTCGCCGTACTCGAAGGCCGCTACCACGGCTCCACCACCGCCGGACAGTGGCTCGACCGGATCGTCGCCCACGGCCTGGGCGTCCGCAGCCGGGTCGAGCTGACCCTCACCGAGGCCGGACTCGACGTGGTACGCCCCGGGGCCCGCGACTTCCACATCCCCCGGGCCGCCCTGCGCGAGGCCCGCCTCGACAAGGGCATCGCCGGGAAGGTCCTCGCCGAGGGCGGACTGCTCGTCCTCACCTGGGAGCACGGCGGCACGCTGATCGACTCCGGCTTCCGCTCCGACCGGGCCGCCGAGCACAACGACTGGGTCGCCACCCTGAACAACCTGATCACCACGACGGAAGGCGCACGATGACCACCTCCACCAGGGGAGCCGCCGCACGGCGGACCACGGCTCCCGCCGTACTCGTCCTGGAGGACGGCCGCACCTTCCGCGGCCGCGCCTACGGGGCCGTGGGGGAGACCTTCGGCGAAGCGGTGTTCAACACCGGGATGACCGGATACCAGGAGACCCTGACCGACCCCTCGTACCACCGCCAGGTCGTCGTCATGACCGCCCCCCACGTCGGCAATACCGGGGTCAACGACGAGGACGACGAGTCCCGGAAGATCTGGGTCGCCGGATATGTGGTCCGCGACCCCGCCCGGACCCCCTCCAACTGGCGCTCCCGCCGCGGCCTCGACGAGGAGCTGACCGCCCAGGGCGTCGTCGGCATCAGCGGTATCGACACCCGCGCCCTCACCCGCCATCTGCGCGAGCGCGGCGCCATGCGGGTCGGCATCTTCTCCGGCGACGCCCTGGCCGACGACGCCGCCCTGCTCGCCCGGGTCCAGGCTGCCCCCCAGATGACCGGCGCCGACCTCTCTGCCGAGGTCGCCACCACCGAGACGTACGTCGTCCCCGCGGTCGGCGAGAAGCGGTTCACCGTCGCCGCCCTCGACCTCGGGATCAAGGGCATGACCCCGGCCCTGATGGCCGAACGCGGCATAGAGGTCCACGTCCTGCCCGCCACCGCCACCGTCGACGAGGTCTACGCCGTCAACCCCGATGGCGTCTTCCTCTCCAACGGTCCCGGCGACCCCGCCACCGCCGACCTCACCGTCGTCCGGGCGGTCCTGGAGAAGAAGACCCCCCTCTTCGGGATCTGCTTCGGCAACCAGCTCCTCGGCCGCGCCCTCGGCTTCGGCACCTACAAGCTGAAGTACGGCCACCGCGGCATCAACCAGCCCGTCCAGGACCGTACGACGGGCAAGGTCGAGGTCACCGCCCACAACCACGGCTTCGCCGTCGACGCGCCCCTCGACACCGTCTCCGACACCCCCTACGGCCGGGCCGAGGTCTCCCACGTCTGTCTCAACGACGACGTGGTGGAGGGGCTGCGGCTCCTCGACCGCCCGGCCTTCAGCGTCCAGTACCACCCCGAAGCGGCAGCGGGTCCGCACGACGCCGCCTACCTGTTCGACCGCTTCGTCTCCCTGATGGAGGGCCAGCGTGCCTAAGCGCACCGACATCCAGTCCGTCCTGGTCATCGGCTCGGGCCCGATCGTCATCGGCCAGGCCGCCGAGTTCGACTACTCCGGCACCCAGGCATGCCGCGTCCTCAAGGCCGAGGGCCTGCGGGTGATCCTGGTCAACTCCAACCCGGCCACGATCATGACCGACCCGGAGATCGCCGACGCCACCTACGTCGAGCCGATCACCCCGGAGTTCGTCGAGAAGATCATCGCCAAGGAGCGCCCCGACGCGCTGCTGCCCACCCTCGGCGGCCAGACGGCCCTCAACACCGCGATCTCCATGCACGAGCAGGGTGTGCTGGAGAAGTACGGCGTCGAACTCATCGGCGCCAACGTGGAAGCCATCAACAAGGGCGAGGACCGCGACCTCTTCAAGGGCGTCGTCGAGGCCGTCCGGGCCGAGACCGGCCACGGCGAGTCCGCCCGCTCGGTGATCTGCCACTCCATGGACGACGTCATCAAGGGCGTCGACACCCTCGGCGGCTACCCCGTCGTGGTCCGCCCCTCCTTCACCATGGGCGGCGCCGGCTCCGGCTTCGCCCACGACGAGGACGAGCTGCGCCGGATCGCCGGACAGGGCCTCACGCTCTCCCCGACCACCGAGGTACTCCTGGAGGAGTCCATCCTCGGCTGGAAGGAGTACGAGCTGGAGCTGATGCGCGACAAGAACGACAACGTCGTGGTCGTCTGCTCGATCGAGAACTTCGACCCGATGGGCGTCCACACCGGCGACTCCATCACCGTCGCCCCGGCGATGACCCTCACCGACCGCGAGTACCAGCGGCTCCGCGACATCGGTATCGCGATCATCCGCGAGGTCGGCGTCGACACCGGCGGCTGCAACATCCAGTTCGCCGTCGACCCCGACGACGGCCGGATCATCGTCATCGAGATGAACCCCCGGGTCTCCCGCTCCTCCGCGCTCGCCTCCAAGGCCACCGGCTTCCCGATCGCCAAGATCGCCGCCAAGCTGGCCGTCGGCTACACGCTGGACGAGATCCCCAACGACATCACCGAGCAGACCCCGGCCTCCTTCGAGCCCACCCTCGACTACGTCGTGGTCAAGGCCCCCCGGTTCGCCTTCGAGAAGTTCCCCTCCGCCGACGCCACCCTCACCACCACCATGAAGTCGGTCGGCGAGGCCATGGCCATCGGCCGCAACTTCACCGAGGCCCTCCAGAAGGCCCTGCGGTCCCTGGAGAAGAAGGGCAGCCAGTTCGACTTCGCCACCCCCGTCGCCGACCTCGGCGACAAGGCGGAGCTGCTGCGCGAGGCCGTCCGTCCCACCGACGGCCGGATCAACACCGTGATGGCCGCCATCCGCGCCGGGGCCACCCCCGGCGAGGTCTTCGACGCCACCCGGATCGACCCCTGGTTCGTCGACCAGCTCTTCCTGATCAAGGAGTACGCGGACGAGCTGGCCGCCGCCGACGAGCTGACACCCGAACTGCTGGCCGAGGCCAAGCGGCACGGCTTCTCGGACGCCCAGATCGCCGGGATCCGCGGACTGCGCGAGGACATCGTCCGCGAGGTCCGGCACGCCCTCGGCATCCGCCCGGTCTACAAGACCGTCGACACCTGCGCCGCCGAGTTCGCCGCCCGGACCCCGTACTTCTACTCCTCGTACGACGAGGAGAACGAGGTCGCCCCGCGCGAGAAGCCCGCCGTGATCATCCTGGGCTCCGGGCCCAACCGGATCGGCCAGGGCATCGAGTTCGACTACTCCTGCGTCCACGCCTCCTTCGCGCTCAGCGACGCGGGCTACGAGACCGTGATGGTCAACTGCAACCCCGAGACCGTCTCCACCGACTACGACACCTCCGACCGGCTCTACTTCGAGCCGCTCACCCTGGAGGACGTCCTGGAGATCGTGCACGCCGAGGCCCAGGCCGGCCCGATCGCCGGAGTCGTCGTCCAGCTCGGCGGCCAGACCCCGCTCGGCCTCGCCCAGGCCCTCAAGGACAACGGCGTCCCCGTCGTCGGCACTTCCCCCGAGGCCATCCACGCCGCCGAGGACCGCGGCGCCTTCGGGCAGGTCCTCAAGGAGGCCGGGCTCCCCGCCCCCAAGCACGGCACCGCCACCACCTTCGCCGAGGCCAAGGCCATCGCCGACGAGATCGGCTACCCGGTCCTGGTCCGGCCCAGCTACGTCCTCGGCGGACGCGGTATGGAGATCGTGTACGAGGAGGCCCGGCTGGAGTCGTACATCGCCGAGTCCACCGAGATCAGCCCCACCCGGCCGGTCCTGGTCGACCGCTTCCTCGACGACGCCATCGAGATCGACGTCGACGCCCTCTACGACGGCCACGAGCTCTACCTCGGCGGCGTCATGGAGCACATCGAGGAAGCCGGGATCCACTCCGGCGACTCCGCCTGCGCCCTGCCCCCGATCACCCTCGGCGGCTTCGACATCAAGCGGCTGCGCGCCTCCACCGAGGCCATCGCCCGCGGGGTCGGCGTCCGCGGACTGATCAACATCCAGTTCGCCATGGCCGGGGACATCCTCTACGTCCTGGAGGCCAACCCGCGGGCCTCCCGTACGGTCCCCTTCACCTCCAAGGCCACCGCCGTACCGCTGGCCAAGGCCGCCGCCCGGATCTCACTCGGCGCCACCGTCGCCGAACTCCGCGCCGAGGGCCTGCTGCCCGCCACCGGCGACGGCGGCACCCTGCCGATGGACGCCCCGATCTCGGTCAAGGAGGCCGTGATGCCGTGGTCCCGGTTCCGGGACATCCACGGCCGCGGGGTGGACACCGTCCTCGGCCCCGAGATGCGCTCCACCGGCGAGGTGATGGGCATCGACTCCGTCTTCGGCACGGCCTACGCCAAGTCGCAGGCGGGTGCCTACGGGCCGCTGCCCACCAAGGGCCGGGCCTTCATCTCGGTCGCCAACCGGGACAAGCGCTCGATGATCTTCCCGGCGCGCGAGCTGGTCGCCCACGGCTTCGAACTCCTCGCCACCTCCGGCACCGCCGAGGTGCTCAAGCGGAACGGCCTCAACGCCACCGTCGTCCGCAAGCAGAGCGAGGGCGAGGGGCCGAACGGCGAGAAGACCATCGTCCAGCTGATCCACGACGGCGAGGTCGACCTGATCGTCAACACCCCGTACGGCACCGGGGGCCGCCTCGACGGCTACGACATCAGGACCGCGGCCGTCGCCCGCGCCGTCCCCTGCCTCACCACGGTCCAGGCCCTCGCCGCGGCCGTCCAGGGCATCGACGCCCTCAACCGCGGCGACGTGGGAGTCCGCTCCCTCCAGGAACACGCGGAACAACTGACCGCGGCGCGCGACTAGCGGATTCGACGAGGGGGACACCGGCGACACGGTGTCCCCCTCCTCATGACCCCTCCTTGCGGGGCGTGTCCGCAGGCCGCCCCTCCTTCAGGACCGAGGACCCCACACCCCATGTACCAGCTCTTCTTCAACCTCTTCTTCAAGCGGATGGACCCCGAGGCCGCCCACCACCTGGCCTTCCGCTGGATCCGGCTGCTGGCCCGGATCCCGGTACTGCGCACCTATGCCGCCGCCGTGCTCGCCCCCCGCCACGAGGAGCTGCGCACCGAGGCCCTCGGGCTGCGGATGCACGGCCCCTTCGGGCTCGCCGCGGGCTTCGACAAGAACGCCGCCGGGATCGACGGCCTGGCGATGCTCGGCTTCGACCATGTCGAGATCGGTACGGTCACCGCACTGGCCCAGCCCGGCAACCCGAAGCAGCGGCTCTTCCGGCTGGTCGCCGACCGGGCCCTGATCAACCGGATGGGCTTCAACAACGACGGCTCGGCCGAGGTCGCCCGCCGGCTGGGGGAGCGGCGCGAGGTCTTCCGTACCGTCGTCGGCGTCAATATCGGCAAGACCAAGATCGTCCCCGAGGCGGAGGCCGTCGCCGACTACGTCACCTCCACCGAGCGGCTCGCCCGGCACGCCGACTATCTCGTGGTGAACGTCTCCTCGCCCAACACCCCCGGACTGCGGAATCTGCAGGCCACCGAGGCGCTGCGGCCCCTGCTGACCGCCGTCCGCGAGGCCGCGGACCGGACCGGGACCCGGCGCCGGGTCCCGCTGCTGGTCAAGATCGCCCCCGATCTGGCCGACGAGGACGTCGACGCCGTCGCCGACCTCGCGGTCGAACTCGGTCTGGACGGCATCATCGCCACCAACACCACCATCGCCCGCGAGGGCCTGCGCTCCCCGGCCGAGCTGACCGCCGAGGCCGGCGGACTCTCCGGCGCCCCGCTCAGGGAGCGGTCCCTGGAGGTCCTGCGGCGGCTCTACGCCCGGGTCGGCGACCGGATCACCCTGGTCGGCGTCGGCGGTATCGAGACCGCCGAGGACGCCTGGCAGCGGATCCTCGCCGGGGCCACCCTCGTCCAGGGCTACAGCGCCTTCGTCTACCAGGGCCCCTTCTGGAGCCGGGCGATCCACCGGGGCCTCGCGGCCCGGCTGGCGGACAGCCCGTACGCCACCCTCGCCGAGGCCGTCGGCGCCGATGTCCGTACCGCCGCCACCGGGACCACCGGGGATCAGGAGCAGGCCGCATGACCGCCGGAAACACCCCCTTCGGCGCCCGGCTGCGGGCCGCCATGGACGACCGGGGCCCTCTCTGCGTCGGAATCGACCCCCATGCGTCGCTGCTCACGGAATGGGGGCTGAACGACGACGTCGCGGGCCTGGAGCGGTTCTCCAGGACCGCGGTCGAGGCGCTCGCCGACCGGGTCGCCGTCCTCAAGCCGCAGGCCGCCTTCTACGAGCGGTTCGGCTCCCGGGGCGTCGCGGTGCTGGAGAAGACGGTCGAGGAGGCCAGGGCCGCGGGCGCGCTGGTCCTGATGGACGCCAAGCGGGGCGATATCGGCTCCACCATGGCCGCCTACGCCTCGGCCTTCCTCGACCCCGCGTCCCCGCTCTTCTCGGACGCCGTCACCGTCTCCCCGTATCTGGGCTTCGGCTCGCTGCGCCCGGCGCTGGACGCCGCCCGGGCCGCCGGTGCCGGGGTCTTCGTGCTGGCCCTGACCTCCAACCCGGAGGGCGCCGAGGTCCAGCGGGCCACCGTCGCCGACGGCCGTCCGCTGGCCCAGGTGATGCTGGACCACATGGCCGCCGAGAACGCCGGTGCCGACCCGATGGGCTCGGTCGGCGCGGTGGTCGGCGCCACCCTCGCCGACGCCGGGGTGGAGCTGGCCATCAACGGCCCGCTGCTCGCCCCGGGGATCGGCGCCCAGGGGGCGACCCCGGCCGATCTGCCGCGGGTCTTCGGCGCCGCGGTCCGCCAGGTGGTGCCCAGTGTCAGCCGGGGCGTACTCCGGCACGGTCCGGATCCGGCCGACCTGCGGGCGGCGGCGGCGCGGTACGCGGAGGAGTGCCGGGAGGCCGTCGCGGCGGTCTGACGGCTCTCGCCCGGGGCGGCCGGCCGGGTCCGCCCCGGGCATAGATGTACTGACCAGCGGATTTGCCGGAAGGAGCGGGTGCGCCGCCCGGAAATCGCGTCCTCACATCGAGTTGACAGAAACTTGACGCAAAACCCGGTCGTTATGTCGTAAAAGTCCTGGTCGGTCGATGCTGACCAGGACTTTTCGTCTGTTCTCGCTGACTGGAGCGGTGCGGCCCGCTAGTCTCCGTCGAAGAGCGGCACGAGCACTGCGTTGCTCGTTGCTCGCCTGGTGTGGGGCGACTAGGTTCCTCACCGGTCCGTATCCGACAGTTCGACATCCGAGGTGACGTAGGCGTGGCTCTTCCGCCCCTTACCCCTGAACAGCGCGCAGCCGCGCTCGAAAAGGCCGCCGCGGCTCGCCGGGAGCGGGCCGAGGTCAAGAATCGACTCAAGCACTCCGGGGCCTCGCTCCACGAGGTCATCAAGCAGGGCCAGGAGAACGACGTCATCGGCAAGATGAAGGTCTCCGCACTGCTTGAGTCCCTGCCCGGCGTGGGCAAGGTCCGCGCCAAGCAGATCATGGAGCGGCTCGGCATCTCCGAGAGCCGTCGTGTGCGCGGCCTCGGCTCCAACCAGATCGCGTCCCTGGAGCGCGAGTTCGGCGGCGGTCCCGCCTGATCGTCTCCCGGTGTCCGGGGCGGCGGTCCCGGACACCCCGGAGAACCGGGATAATCGCTGCATGGCAGCAGAGGTACGTCCGCGGCTGACCGTGCTCTCCGGCCCCTCGGGGGTCGGCAAGAGCACGGTCGTCGCGCATATGCGCAAGGTCCACCCCGAGGTCTGGCTCTCGGTGTCGGCCACCACCAGAAAGCCCCGCCCCGGCGAGCGTCACGGTGTCCAGTATTTCTTCGTCTCCGACGACGAATTCGACAAGCTGATCGCCAATGGCGAGCTGCTGGAGTGGGCGACTTTCGCGGGCAACCGGTACGGCACCCCGCGCGGGGCCGTGCTGGACCGCCTGGAGGCGGGTGAGCCCGTCCTCCTGGAGATCGACCTCCAGGGCGCCCGGCAGGTCAAGGAGTCCATGGCGGACTCCCGGCTGGTCTTCCTGGCCCCGCCGAGCTGGGACGAGCTGGTCCGCAGGCTCACCGGCCGGGGCACCGAGTCGGCCGAGGTGATCGAGGAGCGGCTGGCCGCCGCCCGGGTCGAGCTGGCCGCCGAGTCCGAGTTCGACACGACCCTGGTCAACACCTCCGTCGAGGACGTGGCCCGTGAGCTGCTAGCCTTGGTGGCGGTGTCTTCAGACGAGTGATCGCCTCCGGCGATTCTCCTCGGACCCGGCGAACGGCCGCGGTCACCCGCGACCCCGTCGCACACCATCGTTTTTTGTTTGTCTCCGGTTTTTTCCCTCTTTCGGAAGGTAGAGCGTGTCCTCTTCCATCACTGCGCCCGAGGGCATCATCAACCCGCCGATCGACGAGCTGCTCGAGGCCACGGACTCGAAGTACAGCCTCGTGATCTACGCGGCCAAGCGGGCGCGTCAGATCAACGCGTACTACTCGCAGCTCGGTGAGGGCCTGCTCGAGTACGTCGGCCCGCTCGTCGACACCCACGTCCACGAGAAGCCCCTCTCGATCGCGCTGCGCGAGATCAACGCGGGTCTGCTGACCTCCGAGGCGGTCGAGGGCGCGACCAACTGACGCGACCCACCGCATCACCCGACCGGCCCCGCCGGTCGGACGCGACATCCATCACCGGGCCCGGCGGGAACACCGCCGGGCCCGTGGTGTGTCATTAGGAGTGCCGTGGGGCGCCGGGGCGCAGTCAGCCGGGAGCGTCGCGGCAGCGACAGCCGAGAGTGGGGAGAGGCAATGGCCGAGCCGGGTACGCCGGAGAGTCCGGGATCGTCGCGGAAGCCGCGGGTCGTCCTGGGGGTCAGCGGGGGCATCGCCGCCTACAAGGCGTGCGAGCTGCTCCGCAGACTCACGGAGTCGGGCCACGACGTCCGGGTCGTGCCCACCGCGTCCGCCCTGGAATTCGTCGGCGCCCCCACCTGGGCCGCCCTCTCGGGCCATCCGGTCTCCACCGAGGTGTGGACCGATGTCCACGAGGTGCCGCACGTACGGATCGGACAGCGCGCCGACCTGGTCGTCGTCGCCCCCGCCACCGCCGACCTGCTGGCCAGGGCCGTCCACGGCCTCGCCGGTGATCTGCTGACGAACACCCTGCTCACCGCCCGCTGTCCGGTGGTCTTCGTGCCCGCCATGCATACCGAGATGTGGGAGCACCCGGCGACCCGGGAGAACGTGGCCGCACTCCGCCGCCGGGGCGCCGTCGTCGTGGAGCCCGCCGTCGGCCGGCTCACCGGCGTCGACACCGGCAAGGGCCGGCTGCCCGACCCGGGGGAGATCTTCGAACTCTGCCGCCGGGTACTCGCCCGGGGCACCGCCGAACCCGATCTGGCCGGCCGCCATGTGGTGATCAGCGCCGGAGGCACCCGGGAGCCGCTCGACCCGGTGCGCTTCCTGGGCAACCGTTCCTCCGGCAAGCAGGGGTACGCGCTGGCGCGCACGGCCGCCGCCCGGGGCGCCCGGGTGACCCTGGTCGCCGCGAACACCGCCCTGGCCGACCCGGCGGGCGTCGATGTGGTGCCCGTCGGCACGGCCCGGGAGCTGCGGGAAGCCGTACTGGCCGCCGCGGCCGACGCCGACGCCGTCGTGATGGCCGCCGCGGTGGCCGACTTCCGCCCCGCCGACTACGCCACCGGCAAGATCAAGAAGAAGGACGGCGAGGAGCCCGCGCCGATCGCCCTCGTCCGCAACCCGGACGTCCTCGCCGAGCTCTCCGCCGAACGGCCCCGGGCCGGTCAGGTGATCGTCGGCTTCGCCGCCGAGACCGACGACGTCCTCGCCAACGGCCGCGACAAGCTCCGCCGCAAGGGCTGCGACCTGCTGGTCGTCAATGAGGTCGGAGAGCGCAGGACCTTCGGCTCCGAGCAGAACGAGGCCGTCGTCCTGGCCGCCGACGGCGCGGAGACCCCCGTTCCGTACGGGCCCAAGGAGACCCTGGCGGATGTGGTGTGGGACCTGGTGGTGCCCCGCCTCGACGGCGATCCGCGCGGCTGAGCAGACGGACCGGCCCCCGGCAACCCCTGCGACACGCTCGGAAGAGGGGGTGGCCAGCCCCTATTTTCAGCCGTTCATCAGCGCCGCCGACGGCATCTCCGCAGCTCAGAGATCAACGACCCCGCTCTCACGAATCGGGACGGGGTGGACCGGCGGTGGACGGTGCCGGATAAACTGGTCCGCGGAACGTCGCGGGGCGCAGCCCCCTGCCGGTCCACCAATGATCAGCCAGCAGCCGCTGCAACCCCAGGGAGCGATGTGTCCCGCCGTCTTTTCACCTCGGAGTCCGTGACCGAAGGTCACCCCGACAAGATCGCCGATCAGATCAGCGACACCATTCTCGACGCGCTCCTCACGGAGGACCCGACGTCCCGCGTCGCCGTCGAGACCCTGATCACCACCGGCCTGGTGCATGTCGCCGGCGAAGTGACGACCAAGGCGTACGCCGACATCCCGACGCTGGTCCGGAACAAGATTCTGGAGATCGGCTACGACTCCTCGAAGAAGGGCTTCGACGGCGCGTCCTGCGGAGTGTCGATCTCCATCGGCGCCCAGTCCCCGGACATCGCCCAGGGCGTCGACGAGGCGTACGAGAAGCGGGTCGGGGGCACCGACGACGGCGACGACGACCTCGACAAGCAGGGCGCGGGCGATCAGGGCCTGATGTTCGGCTACGCCTGCGACGAGACGCCCGAGCTGATGCCGCTGCCGATCCATCTGGCGCACCGGCTCTCCCGCCGGCTCTCCGAGGTCCGCAAGAACGGCACCATCCCCTACCTGCGGCCCGACGGCAAGACCCAGGTCACCATCGAGTACGACGGCGACAAGGCCGTCCGCCTCGACACGGTCGTGGTCTCCTCGCAGCACGCCTCCGACATCGACCTCGACTCGCTGCTCGCACCCGACATCCGCGAGTTCGTCGTCGAGCACGTGCTGAAGGAGCTCGTCGAGGACGGCATCAAGCTCGACACCGACGGCTACCGGCTGCTGGTCAACCCCACCGGACGATTCGAGATCGGCGGCCCCATGGGCGACGCCGGACTCACCGGCCGCAAGATCATCATCGACACCTACGGCGGCATGGCCCGCCACGGCGGCGGCGCCTTCTCCGGAAAGGACCCGTCCAAGGTCGACCGCTCGGCCGCCTACGCCATGCGCTGGGTCGCCAAGAACGTGGTCGCCGCCGGGCTCGCGGCGCGCTGCGAGGTGCAGGTGGCGTACGCCATCGGCAAGGCGGAGCCGGTCGGCCTCTTCGTCGAGACCTTCGGCACGGCGACCGTCGAGGTCGAGAAGATCGAGCAGGCCATCTCGGCGGTCTTCGACCTGCGTCCCGCGGCGATCATCCGCGACCTGGACCTGCTGCGGCCGATCTACGGTCAGACGGCGGCGTACGGGCACTTCGGCCGTGAGCTGCCGGACTTCACCTGGGAGCGGACGGACCGCACGGCCGCGCTCCGCGAGGCCGCGGGCCTCTGATTCCCGGCCCCTTGGTGACCCCGGCGCCCTCGTAAGGGCGCCGGGGTCACACCCGTCTCCGGCCCCGCCGCTGCCTGCGGGCTTCGGGGGTGGGGGACTCCCGGGCGCCGCCCGCGCCTTCCGCCCTGCCGGGCTGGTGTCTCGGTCGCGCCCGCGGCCTGTCCGTGGCTGGTCGCGCAGTTCCCCGCGCCCCTCAACGCTCTCCCCGGCGCCGCCCCTGAAAGGGGCACCCGCCCCGGGAAGAGGGGCCCGCCTCTTTCCCGGGGCGGCCGGGAGGAGCAACCAGGGGCGCGGGGAACTGCGCGAGCGGCCACAGGCGGGCCGCGGGCGCGACTGATGCAGCGGCCCGGCAGGGCAGCAGGCGCGGGCCGTGCCGTGGACGGACCAAGGCGCTGAAGGGCCCAGAGGCGCTGGGGCACCCACGCCGCTGGGCGAAGGAGGCGGAACTGCGCGAACCGCGGGCGCCGGACAACGGCACCGCGCGGGACGAGCCACCGGCGGGTGGCGGGCCGCGAGATCAGGCCGCCGGGATGTCAGGGGGCTCTGACAGAATTACCGGCGTGGGCAGGGACGACGCGTCGACCGGGACCGGGAACGACCCGGCATCCGCTCCCGAGCAGCTGGCGCTGATCCGGGAGTCGGTCCGCCGCGCCGACGTCCCCCGGGCCAAGCCCCGTACCTGGCGCGGTGCCGCCCTCGCGGAGGAGCTGCCCGTCGCCCGGGTCGTGGTCAACAAGGGTGTGCTCCATCTCGACCAGTACTTCGACTACGCCGTGCCGAAGGAGCTGGATGCCGACGCCCGCCCCGGGGTCCGGGTCAGGGTCCGGTTCGGGGCCGGGGGCGGCCGGGTGCGGCAGGGCCGCCGGGAGGGCGGCGGGCTCATCGACGGCTTCATCGTCGAGCGCCGGGCCTCCTCGGACTACAGCGGCGCCCTCGCCGCCCTCGCGAACGTCGTGTCCCCGGAGCCCGTGCTCAGCCCGGAGGCCCTGGCCCTGGCCCGGGACGTCGCCGACCGTTACGCGGGGTCGCTGGCGGACGTGCTCCAGCTCGCGGTGCCGCCGAGGAACGCCCGTGCGGAGGGCCGGCCGTCGCCCGAGCCGCTGCCGCCGCCCCCGGCGCCGGACGCCGGGACATGGGGGCGGTATCCGAACGGCCCCGGATTCCTGGCCGCGCTCGCGGACGGCGGCGGCCCGCGCGCGGTCTGGACGGCGCTGCCCGGGCCCGGCTGGCCCGACGAGCTGGCCCGTGCCGTGGCGGCCACCCTGGCATCGGGCCGCGGGGCGCTGGTCGTCGTCCCGGACGGACGCCGGGTCGCCCGGGTGGACGAGGCGCTGACCGCTCTCCTCGGCTCCGGCCGCCATGCGGTCCTGACCGCCGATTCGGGGCCCGAGAAGAGATACGGCGAGTGGCTGGCCGTACGGCGGGGATCCGTCCGCGCGGTGGTGGGGACCCGGGCGGCGATGTTCGCCCCGGTACGGGATCTCGGCCTGGTCGCGATCTGGGACGACGGGGACTCCAGCCACAGCGATGACCGGGCGCCGTTCCCGCACGTCCGGGAGGTGCTGGAGCTGCGGGCCCGCAATGAGTCCTGCGGCTTTCTGCTGGGCGGTCTGAGCTGCACCGTGGAGGCCGCGCAGCTCGTCGGCAGCGGCTGGGCCCGCCCGCTGGCGGCCGACCGGGACCGGGTCAGGGCCGCCGCGCCGCTGGTCCGTACCGTCGGCGACGAACAGCTCGGCCGCGACGGGGCCGCGCGGGCGGCCCGGCTGCCGACCCTGGCGTGGGAGACCGCCCGGGAGGGGCTGAGGCACGGTCCGGTGCTGGTGCAGGTGCCCCGGCGGGGATACGTACCGAGGCTCGGCTGCGAACGGTGCCGTACGCCCGCCCGGTGCGAACGGTGCTCCGGGCCGTTGCAGGCCCCCGAGGAGCGGGCGCTCGGCTGCGGCTGGTGCGGCCGGGAAGTACCGGAATGGCACTGCCTCGGCTGTGGCGGTACGCGGCTGCGCGCCAGCGTCGTCGGGGCCCGGCGCACCGCCGAGGAGCTGGGGCGTACGTTCCCCGCCGTCCCGGTCCGGACCTCCGGCCGGGACCATGTGCTGGACACCGTGCCCGGCCGCCCGGCGCTCGTGGTCAGCACCCCCGGGGCCGAGCCGGTCGCCGACGGCGGATACGCGGCGGCTCTCCTCCTCGACGGCTGGGCCATGCTCGGCCGACCCGATCTGCGCTCCTCCGAGGAGGCGCTGCGGCGCTGGATCGACGCGGCGGCGCTGGTACGGGGCGGGGCCGAGGGCGGCACAGTCGTGATCGTCGCCGAGCCGACCCTCCGGCCGGTCCAGGCCCTGGTCCGCTGGGACCCGGTCGGCCACGCCAGACGCGAACTGGCGGACCGGGCCGAGCTGGGCTTTCCGCCGGTGTCGCGGATGGCGGCGGTGACGGGGCGGACGGACACGGTGGCGGCGTTCCTGGCCGCGGCGGGCCTGCCGCCGGAGACCGAGGTCCTGGGCCCGGTGCCGCTGCCCGCGCCCCCGGCAGGGCGCCCCCGGCGCCCCGGCGACCCCCCGCCGGGGGAGCCGTGGTCACAGGCGCTGCTCCGGGTGCCGCCGGGCAGCGGGGCGGCGTTGGCGCGGGCGCTGAAGTCGGCGAGGGCGGCGCGGTCGGCGCGCGGCGGGACGGAGCAGGTCCGGATCCGCGTCGACCCCCTCGACATCGGCTGAACGCCTCCCGCTGAGGGGTGCCCGACTCCTGGGGCCCCGGTCCGGGCGCCCCCGCGTCGCCCGGCGGCTGAAGCCCGCTCGCGAGCCGCGGCGGGCAGTGGTGGGCTGGTCGCGCAGTTCCGCCCCCTTCGCCTGGCGGCGTGGGGGCCTCCAGCGCCCCTGGTTGCCCCCTGGGGGCCTTTGCGATGAGGGCGCCCTCCGGGCAGAGGCAGTGCCTCCTCCGGAGGAGTTTCGACCGCGAGCCGTCTGTGGCTGGTCGCGCAGTTCCCCGCGCCCCTCAATGCTCTCCCCGGCGCCGCCGCTCCACGAGGAGATCCCTCTCAAGGGCCGGCAGGTGGAGGAGGTCAGGGGCGCGGGGGAACTGCGCGACCAGCCGGCCACGGTCCGCGGACCGCGAACAAGAATCAGCGGCCGGGCGCGGCCCGGGTCGTGGAGCTCACCCGGAGGGCCGAGGCGCTGGGGGTCCCCTCATTGCCGAAGGCACAGGGCCCACGGACCGCGGACCGCGGACAACATCACGCCGCCGGGCGCGGCCCGGGGCCGGAGGACCCCGCGGCGGGAGGCGTCCGTCAGCCGTTGCGGGGGCCCGGGAAGGCTCCCGGGCGCGGGTCCGGCGCCGGCGCCGGGGTCGGGGGAGCCGCCGAGGGCGTGGGCTGCGGCGGCATGCTCCGGGCCGCCGGTACCGCCGGTACCGGCGGGAATCCGCGCGGCTCCGCCTCGGCCGGCGGCGGTGCGACCGCCGTCGCCGTCCCGTTCGCCGACGACGGCTGCGCGGTGCGCCGCGCGCCGTACCGCCGGTGTACCGCCTGCTTGGTGACTCCGAGCGCCGAGCCCACCGCGTCCCAGGAGAAGCCGAGCGAGCGGTCGAAGTCCACCGCGGCCGTGACCAGCGTTTCGACGCTGTCGCGGAGTTCCTGGGCGAGCCGGACGGTGGGTGCGGGGGCCCGGCCGTAGACGACGAACCCGGTGGAGGGGCCGGTGCGGCGCGGGCGGTACACATTGCCCAGCTGGGCGGTGAGCGTGCGCAACGCGTCCACCTGCCGGCGGACCCGTTCGATGTCCCGCACCAGGAGTTGCAGGCTGGCCCGGGCTTGGGCGTCGTGGGTTGCGTGGTCGGCCATCGGAAGCCTCTCGAACCGGCGTGGACACGTGGAAAGTGGAGAAGGGGCCGGGCCGCTGAGGGGGGCGGCGGCCCGTGTCGGCCGATCCCGCCGGGTCCGTGGTGAGCGGTTCCCCGGAGATCGGTCAATCTTTCTTGACCAACGCGGCACCCGCCGTTGTGGTCACGCTGCGGGGGCGTAAGCGCATATGTCGCGGTCGAGCGGGCTACCGTACGCCCCCCGCGCCCCCACCCGAACGGGCCCGGTCGTACGATCCGTACGCCATCCGCGCCACCCGCCGGACCGATCCGCTCGGGTGGTACACGCCCTAGACTGATGCGTCGCCCGTTCGCGTCGTTCGTACAGCCGAGAGGCAGTCAGTCACCCATGAAGCTCGTCTTCGCCGGTACCCCCGAGGTCGCCGTGCCCGCCCTGGACGCCCTGATCGCCTCCGAGCGGCACGAGGTCGCCGCGGTGATCACCCGCCCCGACGCCCCCGCCGGGCGCGGCAGGCGGCTGGTGGCCAGTCCGGTCGCCCAGCGTGCGGAGGAGGCGGGGATCGAGGTGCTCAAGCCCGCCCGGCCCCGGGACGAGGACTTCCTGGCCCGGCTGCGGGAGATCGGCCCCGACTGCTGTCCCGTGGTGGCGTACGGCGCCCTGCTGCCGAAGGCCGCCCTGGCCGTCCCGGCGCGCGGCTGGGTGAATCTGCACTTCTCGCTGCTGCCCGCGTGGCGCGGTGCCGCGCCGGTCCAGCACGCCGTGATCGCCGGGGACGAGATGACGGGCGCGGCGACCTTCCTGATCGAGGAGGGGCTGGACTCCGGGCCGGTCTACGGGGTGGTCACCGAGCTGGTCCGGCCCACCGACACCAGCGGTGATCTGCTGACCCGGCTGGCCTTCGCCGGGGCCGGGCTGCTGGCCGCGACGATGGACGGGATCGAGGACGGCTCCCTGAAGCCGGTTCCGCAGCCCGCCGACGGGGTGTCGCTCGCCCCGAAGATCACCGTGGACGACGCCCGGGTCGACTGGCGGGCCCCGGCCCTGCGGGTCGACCGGCTGGTGCGCGGCTGCACCCCGGCACCCGGCGCCTGGACCGTGTTCCGGGGCGAGCGGCTGAAGCTGGTCGCCGTCGCCCCGGACCGGGAGCGGACGGATCTGGCGCCCGGCGAACTGGCGGCGGGCAAGAACGACGTCCGGGTCGGTACCGGGTCGCACGCGGTGGAACTGCTGTGGGTCCAGCCGCAGGGCAAGAAGCCGATGCGGGCGGCGGACTGGGCGCGGGGCGTGCGGATCGCGCCCGGCGAGCGGCTCGACGCCGGTGCCGCGGGCTGACTCCGCCCGGCGGTGACCCGGGGCCCGGCGGCCGTACCGCCGGGCCGGACGTAACCTGGAACGACCCCGACTGATCGACGCACGCGGAGCACCTTTGAACGACCAGGCACGCCCCCGGGGCGCCCGCCGCCCCCGTCCCCACAAGCCCTACCGGCGCCCGGTGAAGGACCCCGTACGGATCCTCGCCTTCGACGCGCTGCGGGCCGTGGACGAACGCGACGCCTACGCCAACCTCGTCCTCCCGCCGCTGCTGCGCGCGGCCCGCGAGAAGGACGACTTCGACGACCGGGACGCGGCGCTCGCCACCGAGCTGGTGTACGGCACGCTCCGCCGCCAGGGCACCTATGACGCGATCATCGCGGCCTGTGTCGACCGGCCGCTGCGCGAGGTCGACCCACCGGTCCTCGACGTGCTGGCGCTCGGCGCCCATCAGCTGCTGGGTACCCGGATCCCGACGCACGCCGCCGTGTCGGCCAGTGTGGAGCTGGCCCGGGTGGTGCTGGGCGACGGCCGGGCCAAGTTCGTCAACGCCGTCCTGCGGAAGATCGCCCGGGACGACCTCGACACCTGGATCGAGCGGGTCGCGCCGCCGTACGACGAAGACCCCGAGGACCATCTCGCGGTCGTCCACTCCCACCCCCGGTGGGTCGTCTCGGCCCTCTGGGACGCCCTCGGCGGCCCCCGCGCGGGCATCGAGGAACTGCTGGCCGCCGACAACGAGCGGCCCGAGGTGACCCTGGTCGCCCGGCCCGGCCGGTCCACCGCCGAGGAACTGCTGGAGCCGGAGTCCGCCGAGCCCGGGCGCTGGTCGCCGTATGCGGTACGGATGACGGACGGCGGCGAGCCGGGCGCGGTCGACGCGGTCCGCGAGGGCCGGGCCGGGGTCCAGGACGAGGGCAGCCAGCTGGTGGCGATCGCCCTGGCCGGCGCCCCCGTCGAAGGCCCCGACACCCGCTGGCTGGACGGCTGCGCCGGCCCCGGCGGCAAGGCTGCCCTGCTGGCCGCGCTGGCGGCGGAGCGGGGCGCGGCCCTGCTGGCCGCCGAGAAGCAGCCCCACCGGGCCGGTCTGGTCGGCCGGGCGCTGGCCGGGAACCCCGGCCCGTACCAGGTGATCACCGCCGACGGCACCCGGCCCCCGTGGCGGCCCGGTGTCTTCGACCGGGTCCTGGTCGACGTCCCCTGCTCGGGCCTGGGCGCCCTGCGCCGCCGCCCCGAGGCCCGCTGGCGCCGCCGCCCCGAGGACATGGAGGGCTTCGCGCCGCTCCAGCGCGCCCTGCTCCGGGAGGCCCTCAAGGCGGTCCGGGTCGGCGGTGTCGTCGGCTACGCGACCTGCTCGCCCCATCTGGCGGAGACCCGGATCGTCGTGGACGACGTACTGCGCGGCCGGGGCGGCGCCCCCGTCGAGGCCGAGTGGATCGACGCCCGGCCGCTGATGCCCGGGGTCCCGGCCCTCGGCGACGGCCCGGACGTCCAGCTCTGGCCGCATGTGCACGGTACGGACGCGATGTATCTGGCCCTGCTGCGCCGTACCGGCTGAGCCCGGGACCCCGGCGGGCGGGAGGGCCCCCCGCGCGATCCGGGAAGAGGGCCGGGCGGCGATGTCGAGAACGGCCGTCCGGCTCCGTCCCAGGGGTGAGTACGGCCACCGAAGGCCGTACCGGCACCGAGGAGAGAGACCATGGCCAAGTACTTGCTGCTGAAGCACTACCGGGGCGCCCCGGCGGCGGTGAACGACGTACCGATGGAGCGGTGGACGCCACAGGAGATCTCGGCCCACGTCCGGTACATGGAGGACTTCGCCGCCGAGCTGGAGAAGACCGGCGAGTTCGTCGACGGGCAGGCCCTGGCGCCCGGCGGGACCTGGGTCCGGTACGACGGCGAGGGGCGACCGCCCGTCACCGACGGACCGTTCGCCGAGACCAAGGACCTGATCGCCGGCTGGATGGTGATCGACGTCGACGGCTACGAGCGGGCCGTCGAACTGGCCGGGAAGCTGTCGGCGGCGCCCGGCGCGGGCGGCCGGCCGATCCACGAGTGGCTGGAGCTGCGCCCGTTCCTCGGCGCGCCCCCTACCATCACGGAGTGATCCGACCGATGGACGAGGCCCTGCTGCGGAGTCTGACCCCGGTCGTCCTCGGCACCCTCGTCCGCCGCGGCGCGGACTTCGCGTCGGCCGAGGACGCCGTCCAGGAAGCCCTGGTGGAGGCCGTACGGGTCTGGCCCGACGCGCCCCCGAACGACCCCAGGGCCTGGCTGGTCACCGTCGCCTGGCGCAAGTTCGTCGACGGGAGGCGGGCGGAATCCGCCCGCCTCCGGCGCGAGGAACGCGTGGAGGAGGAACCGCCGCCCGGGCCCGTGCCCTCGGTGGACGACACCCTCCGGCTCTACTTCCTCTGCGCCCATCCGTCGCTGACGCCGTCGTCGGCGGTGGCGCTGACCCTGCGCGCCGTCGGCGGGCTGACCACCCGGCAGATCGCCCGCGCCTATCTGGTGCCCGAGGCGACCATGGCGCAGCGGATCAGCCGGGCCAAGCGGACCGTCTCCGGCGTCGCCTTCGACCGGCCCGGCGATGTCGCCACCGTGCTGCGGGTGCTCTACCTGGTCTTCAACGAGGGCTACTCCGGCGATGTGGACCTCGCCGCCGAGGCCATCCGGCTCACCCGGCAGCTCGCGGCGGCCGTCGACCACCCCGAGCCCGCCGGGCTGCTCGCCCTGATGCTGCTCCACCACGCCCGGCGGCCCGCCAGGACGGCGCCCGACGGCGCTCTGGTGCCCCTCGCCGAGCAGGACCGCGGCCGCTGGGACACCGGCCTGGTCGCCGAGGGCGTCGCCGTTCTCCAGGCGGCGCTCGCCCGCGACCGGCTCGGCGAGTACCAGGCCCAGGCCGCCGTCGCGGCGCTGCACGCCGACGCGCCCACCGCCGCCGAGACCGACTGGCCGCAGATCGTCGAGTGGTACGACGAACTGGTCCGGCTGACCGGCAGCCCGGTCGTCCGGCTCAACCGGGCGGTCGCCGTCGGCGAGGCCGAGGGCCCGTCCGCGGGTCTCGCGGCGCTCGCCGGACTGGACCCCGGTCTGCCGCGCCGTACGGCGGTGGAGGCCCATCTCCGCGAGCGCGCCGGGGACCGGGAGACGGCCGCCCGGCTCTACGCCGAGGCCGCCGGGCAGGCGACCGACACCGCCGAGCGCGACCATCTGACCCGCCGGGCGGCCCGCCTCAACACACGCCTCGCCGCCCTGCCCGGCGACGGCCCCGACGGCCCCGCCGGTCCCGAAGACACCGACGGCGCCGGTGGTCCGGCCGCGGGCTGACACCGGGCCGCCCGTGGTCAGTGCTGGATGTGGAACCGGGCCTGGGAGACCACGGACTGCCGCAACCTGCTGGTGAAGTCCGGTGTCCGGGCGATCCGGTCCACCCCGCTCGCCTTGCTGTTCCGCAGGGCGCTCTTGAAGCCGGTGTCCAGCGCGCCCGTCATCCGCCGCATCAGGTCGTCGTCCAGATGTTCGAGGTCGATATTGAGCAGATCGCGCTCGGTGGGCTGCCGCAGCCGGGTGAGGGTGTACGCCGACATCGACGCCAGCGGATAGAGCCAGTTCTCCTGCGAGTCGCCCAGCAGCGGCTGGTCGGCCGTGTACTCCTGGAGGAAGGCCCGCAGCCGGGTGTGGACGTCGAGGCAGAGCCGGTAGATGTCCAGATCGTGCCGGGTGGAGAAGATCTGGCCGTAGTACTGCTCGTTCAGCAGCAGTTCGTCGGAGTGGCGCAGCGCCGTATGCGGTTCGCGCAGGACGAAGGAGGTGAACTCCCGGGCCAGCCGGGCCATCGTGACGATCCGGTCGAGGGGCAGCCCGAGATTGCGGTAGTGGCTGGCCCGGCGTTCGTAGCGGTAGCCGCCCGTGTACGCCAGGCTCTCCTCGATGTCCTTCTGGATGGACTCCGTGGCCCGCAGGGCACCGGCGGGCAGCTGGGTCTGGCTGTTGGTGGCCCGGATGATCCGGTCGCGGGCGGTCCCCGACTCGGGCGCCACGACTATCTTGACCAGCAGGGACCGGTCCCGGTGATGTCCGCCCTGCTGGAAGTAGCTGTAGACCTCGTGGCTGGTCTGGAGGCCGTTGACGATCTGCGGGTCCTTGACCACGATCCGCTTCCCGGCGATCTGGGCGGCGTCCGCGACGATCGTCACCCCGTTGTTGAACCACCAGAAGTCCTCACCGGTACCGGACTTCAGGGTCTCGCCGATGGCGTTGTTCACCATCGTGGAGCCCGCGTAGTCCCGGACGTTGGACTCGAAGAGCTCCAGCCGCAGCGCCTCGTTGTCGGAGGTGATGAAGCGGTAGTACTCGTCCAGCCGGGCCAGGCAGACATAGCCCTCGCCGAGGGACGTACTCATCGGGGTCTCGGTGAAGACCAGCTGGGCCACCGCCTTGGCGCCCCGGGCGGTCCGCTCGCGGAGATCGGCGGCGTTGAGGTACTCCAGGTCGACCACGGTGTCCGAGGTGATCAGCGGGGCCAGCTCGCGGCGCAGCCGGTCGCCCTTCGCCTTCACATTGGGATGCGGCCCCTCCGCCGCCTTGTTGGCGTAGATGACCTTGATCCGGACCTTGGGGAACGAGGACGCCAGTTCCTCCAGGACCCGCAGGAACCGCCAGGTCCGGTCGAGCAGTTTGGCGTTGGTGTGAGGCGCCAGCTCGTCCTCGTCCCGGCTCATGTCCAGCAGGGCGGGCAGATGGAAGTGGAGCTTCTCGATCACCGACTCCTGGTAGCCCGAGGTGTTCTTCGCCTGCAGGATCACCAGCTCGATCTTGTTGGCCCTGGTCGACAGCCGCCGATGCGAGTCGGCGGTGATGAAGCGTTCGTCGACAAAGGTCCAGATGCCGTCGATCCCGCAGTCGTGGGCCCCGTCGACGATCCCGTCCATGATCTCGTCGTAGTCGAGATCCCAGTCCTGGAGGGCGTTGTCGGCGGCGAAGTAGGTGAAGAAGTCGTCCCGGCTCTTCTCGGGGGCCAGCGTGCGGTGCCGGTCCTCCAGAATCCGGTGGAGCAGACGCTGGTCATTGCTCTGTGCCGCTGTCATTCCGCGATCCCCCACGCACCGTCGGTCACCATGACGGACCGATGGTGGCAGGCCGGTGGGGCGGTGGGAACACCTTTCGCACGGTTCTGTCCGGAGAAGCGCGCCGGGAGTGTCCGTACCCCCCGACGGCGGAAGCCGTACGGGACGGAGCCCCGGGCCCGTCCCGAGGCGTACCGGAGACCGGACGGCGGCCGGGAACCGTGCCCGGACGTGGCAGGCTTGGCCCATGGCCGTACAGATCAATCCCAGTATCCTCTCCGCCGACTTCGCCCGACTGGCGGAGGAGGCCGGGGCCGTGGGGGGCCCCGGCGGCGCCGACTGGCTCCATGTCGATGTGATGGACAACCACTTCGTGCCCAACCTCACCCTGGGCGTCCCCGTCGTGGAGTCCCTCGCCCGCGCCACGGACATCCCCCTCGACTGCCATCTGATGATCGAGGACCCGGACCGCTGGGCGCCGCGGTTCGTGGAGGCCGGGGCCGGTTCCGTGACCTTCCACGCGGAGGCCGCCGCCGCGCCCGTACGGCTCGCCCGGGAGATCAGGGCCAAGGGCGCCCGCGCCTCCATGGCGCTGAAGCCCGCCACCCCCATCGAGCCGTACGAGGATCTGCTCCCCGAGCTCGACATGGTGCTGATCATGACCGTGGAGCCCGGCTTCGGCGGCCAGGCGTTCCTCGACATCATGCTGCCCAAGATCCGCCGGACCCGGGAGCTGATCGGCAAGCACGGTCTCGACCTGTGGCTCCAGATCGACGGCGGGGTCGCCGATGAGACCATCGAGCGGTGCGCCGAGGCGGGCGCGGACGTCTTCGTCGCCGGATCGGCGGTCTACGGCGCCCAGGATCCGGCCGCCGCCGTCCGGGGCCTGCGGGCAAAGGCCGAACAGACCATCGCCACGGCGGGCCGGGCCTGCGCACACTGACCGGAGGAGGTGCCGCGCGGCCGGAACCGGCCGTGCGACCGTCCGGAGCGCGCCCCGGGGTCACCTTGGGTGACCGCCGGGCCACACGGAGATGAACACGGCCCGACCGGGCTGATCCACAACCGCCGGATCTGACAGGATGACGGATCCGGAGCCGGAACAGGAGTGAGGAGAGCGCGGTGTCTGCTAGGTCGGCGGGACGGTCCGCCCTGCGGATGGGACCCGCGGAGCTCGTACAGGCGGCGGCGATGGCCCGCCGGTTCTATCTGGAGGGCAAGTCCAAGATCCAGATCGCGGAGGAGTTCGGCGTCAGCCGGTTCAAGGTCGCGAGGGTCCTGGAGACGGCGCTGGAGCGGGATCTCGTACGGATCGAGATCCGGGTCCCGGCCGAGCTGGACGCCGAGCGCTCCGACGCGCTGCGGGCCCGGTTCGGACTGCGGCACGCGGTGGTCGTCGAGTCCCCGGCGGAGGCCGACGAGTCGCCCGACCCGGAGAACCTGGGCGAGGTGGCCGCGGATCTGCTGGGCGAGCTGGTGGCCGAGGGGGACGTACTGGGCCTGGCCTGGGGCCGGTCGACCATCCATATGGCGGCGGCCCTCGACCGGCTGCCGCCGTGTACGGTCGTCCAGCTCACCGGGGTGTACGACGCGGGGACCGCGGAACGCGGCTCGGTGGAGGCGGTCCGGCGGGCCGCCCAGGTGTCGGGCGGCGACGCCCACCCCATCTACGCGCCGATGCTGCTGCCGGACGCCGCGACGGCCGCGGCGCTGCGGCACCAGACCGGGATCGCCCGGGCCTTCGACTACTTCGACAAGGTCACGGTGGCCGCGGTCTCCATCGGGTCGTGGGAGGCGGGCATCTCCACCGTCCACGACATGCTCACCGACGAGGAGCGGGCCCGCTACGCCTCCTACGGCGTCGCGGCGGAGATGTCCGCCCACCTCTTCGACCGCGACGGCCGCCGGGTCGGCCGCGATCTGGGCGAGCGGTGCATCACGGTCGAGGCGGACCGGCTGCGGCGGATCCCCGAGGTGGTCGCCATCGCCGGGGGAGTGCGCAAGGCCGAGGCGATCGGGGCGGTCCTCCGCTCCGGTCTGGTCACCAGCCTCGTCACGGACACGGCGGCGGCCGATCTGCTGCTGAACTCGCCGCCGGGTCTGCGCCCGGCCCTGGAGCGGGCCGACCCCGACGAGTGACGCGATACCCCCGGGCGGGCCGCCCCTCCCGGGGGAAACGTTTCTTGCTCTCCGGGCGGCGCGGTCCCGGCTCTCCCGGGGCCGCCCGGCCCGGGTCCTCCCGGCCCGCGCCCGCCGCCGTACCGGGCGTGTGCGGCAGGTGTCCGTAGCCGCCCGGGGTGTTCGTTCGCGCGATGCCCTCCGGGGGCGGTCGTGACGGCCGCCGGATCGGCCCGGGGCACCCTCGGCGTCAGCCGGTGAAGACCTTGCCCGGGTTGAGGATGCCCGCCGGATCCCACACCCGCTTGATGTCCCGGTGCAGGTCCAGCACCGCCGGGCCCAGTTCGTCGGCCAGGCCGCGCCGCTTCAGCAGGCCCACGCCGTGCTCGCCGGTGACCGTGCCGCCCAGTGCGAGCGCCTGGTCGACGACCTCTTCGAAGACCTCGCGGCAGCGGGCCAGCTCCCGCTCGTCGCCGCGCGGTACGACCAGCATCGGATGCAGATTGCCGTCCCCGGCGTGGGCCAGGGTGGCGATCCGTACGCCGTGCCGGGCGGCGATGTCCTCCAGCCGGCCGAGCATCTCGGGCAGGAGGGTGCGGGGGACGCAGACGTCCTCACTGAGGACCAGGCCCAGGCGCTCCAGCGCCGGGTAGACCAGCCGCCGGGCGGCGAACAGGGCGTCTCCCTCGGCCGGGTCGCCGGACCGCGCGCTCCAGGTCGCACCGGCCGACTCGAAACAGGCCAGTACGGTGTCCGCCTCCCGGGCGCCCGCCGCGCCGGGCGCGTCGCAGCGGGCCAGCAGCAGGACGTCGCCGCCGTCGGTGAGGCCCATGTTCTTCCACTCGTCGACGGCCCGCAGGGAGAACCGGTCCACCAGCTCCAGGGCGCTCGGGACCACCCCGGAGGCCACCACCCGGGCGACGGCCGTGCCGGCGCTCGGCAGGTCGGCGAAGTAGCCCACGACGGTCTGCTCCCGGGCGCGCTCGCCCCGCAGCCGTACCGTGACCTCGGTGACCAGGCCCAGGGTGCCCTCCGAACCGACCAGCAGCCCGGCGAGTTCGTAACCGGCCGAACTCTTGGCGGTACGCCGTCCCAGCCGGACCACGTCACCGCGGCCGGTGACCACCTCCAGGCCCAGCACGTAGTCCCGGGTGACGCCGTACTTCACACAGCACAGTCCGCCCGCGTTGGTGGCGACGTTCCCGCCGATGGTGGACCAGGGGGCGCTGGCCGGATCCGGCGGGTACCAGAGGCCCTTGGCGGCACACGCGGTCCGCAGGTCCTCGTTGACGACACCGGGCTGCACGACGGCCAGCCGTTCGTCCGGGTCGATCCGCAGGACCCGGTCCATCGCCGAGAAGCAGACCACCACCCCGCCCTCGACCGCGTTGGCGCCGCCGGACAGGCCGGTGCCCGCCCCGCGGGCCACCACCGGGATGCCGTGTTCCGCGCAGTGCGCCACCACGGCCGCCACCTCGGCGGTGTCGTGGGGCCGCACCACGGCGGCCGGGAGCGCGTAGGGCGCGCCCGCCGCTTCGTCATGGGCGAAGGACGCCACCCGGGACGGGTCGGTGATCACCCGTCCGGCCGGGAGGAGCCCTGCGAGATCAGTGGGTGTCGTGGTCACCCCGGCGAGGTTGGCAGCCGGGGCGGCGGTCGTTCAATTGGCCGTTGGTACAGGCACAACGCCCTGTACCAACGGCCAATTGAACGGCCCTCGGCGCTTCGGGCAGCCTTGCTCGTCGTCAGGTCCAAGCCGTGTCCACGTCAGGTCGGGGCCGGGTCAGCGGTCCTCAGGAGGGTGAGTCGATGACGGCAGTGCTGAGGGGAATCGGCGGTTTTCTCCCGCCCCTGACGGTCACGAACGACGACCTCTCCCGCACCCTGGACACCACGGACGAGTGGATCCGTACCAGGACGGGCATCCGGGAGCGGCGGTTCGTCTCCGGGGGCCTGTCGACGGGGAGCATGGCCGTGGCGGCCGGTGAGCGGGCCCTGCGGTCGGCCGGTACGGCCGCGGTGGACGCCGTGGTCGTGGCCACCACCTCGCCCGAGCGGATCTGCCCGGCGGTGGCGCCCGCGGTGGCCGCGCGGCTCGGTCTGGGAACGCTGGCCGCGTTCGATCTGACCTCGGCGTGCAGCGGATTCCTGTACGGGCTCGCCACCGCGTCCGGCCTGATCGCCGCCGGTACCGCCGATACCGTGCTCTTCATCGGATCGGAGGCGTTCACCACCTTGGTGGACCCGGCGGACCGGTCCACCGCGCCGATCTTCGGCGACGGCGCGGGCGCGGTCGTCCTGGGCCGGGGCGGACCGGACGAACCCGGTGCGCTGGGCCCGTTCGACCTCGGCAGCGACGGCGCGCTCGCCGATCTGCTGGCCATTCCGGCGGGCGGTTCCCGGCAGCGCTCCGCCGACGGCGGCCTCGGGCACGGCACGGTGCCCACGGGCGACTGGTATCTGCGGATGGAGGGCCGCCCCCTCTACACCCAGGCCGTCGAGCGGATGACGCAGTCGGCGGCGGCGGCCCTCAAGCGCGCCGACTGGTCCGTGGCGGACGTCGACTGGTTCGTCGGCCACCAGGCCAATGTGCGGATCGTGAACGCGGTCGCGGAGGAGCTGGAGCTGCCCGGGGAGAAGGTCGCGGTCAACATCGACCGGGTCGGCAACACCCTGGCCGCGTCCGTACCCCTGCTGCTGAACGACTACGCCGCCCGCGGCGAACTGAAGGCGGGCCAGCGAGTCCTGCTCTCCGCCTTCGGCGCCGGTCTGTCCTGGGGCTCGACCACCCTCGTCTGGCCGGAGATCCAGGCGGATCCCGTCGACTGACGCCGCCCGTTCCCCCTCTCCACCCGTTTCCGCTCCGCCGCCCCACCCCCCCACAGCCTGCCAGCCTCCAGGAGGAGACATCATGAGTGCAGCCCACGACTCCGTCGTCGAGGTCGTCGTCGCCCGCTTCGGTCTGGACGCCGAGGCGGTGGTGCCCGAGGCCACCTTCGACGACCTCGGTCTCGACTCCCTGTCGCAGCTCGAACTCGCCACCGCCCTCAAGAAGCGGCTGGGCGTCGTGATCAGCGACGAGGAGCTGTCCGAGCTCGCCACGGTCTCCGATATCACCGCCCTGGTCGAGCAGAGGGGCGCCTCGGTCCGATGACCGGCTTCGCGACCGCCGTCACCGGCATCGGGTTGGTGACCCCCGCCGGGATCGGCGTCAAGGAGAGCTGGGACCGCGTGGTCGAGGGCCGGCCGACGGCGGCGCACCACGCCGGCCTCGACGGCCTGCCGGTGACCATGGCCTGCCGGGTGCCCGACTTCGCCCCGGCCTCCCTCGGGCGCGCCGCCTGGCAGTGGGACCGCTACTCCCAGTTCGCCGTCGCCGCCACCCGCGAGGCGCTGGACCAGGCCGGGCTCGTCCCGGGCGAGTGGGCTGACAGCTCACGGGTGGCGGTGATCCTGGGCTCCGGCGCCGGCGGCACCGCCACACTGGAGGCGCAGCACCGGGTCCTGCTGGAGGAGGGGCCGGAGGAGATCTCCGCCATGACCCTTCCGATGGGGCTGCTCAACATGGCCGCGGGCCAGGTGGCGATCGACATCGGGGCCAACGGCCCGTGCTCGGCGCCCTGTACGGCGTGCGCGGCCGGGGCCAGCGCGATCGGCCTGGGCCGTGAGCTGATCAGGTCGGGTCTCGCCGACATCGTGGTGGCCGGTGGCGCCGAGGCGCCCATCACCCCGCTGTACGTCTCCTCGTTCGCGCGGATGCGGGCGCTGTCCCGGCGGCTCGACGACCCGTCGACCGCCTCGCGTCCCTTCGACGCGGCCCGGGACGGGTTCGTACTCGGTGAGGGCGCCGGAGTCGTCGTACTGGAGTCCGAGGAGCACGCGCGGGCCCGCGGCGTACGGCCGGTGGCCCGGATCATCGGGTACGGAGCCTCCGCGGACGCGCACCATGTGACGTCCCCGCACCCGGAGGGCAAGGGCGCCGAGCTGGCGGTCCGGGCGGCGCTCGCGGACGCCGGGCTGACCGGCCGGGACATCGACTACGTCAACGCGCACGGCACCTCGACGCCGCTCAACGACGTCATCGAGGCGGGCGTGATCAACCGGGTGGCGGGCCCCGACGCGCTGGTGAGCTCCACCAAGGGCGTCACCGGGCATCCGCTGGGCGCGGCCGGTTCGATCGAGGCCGCGTTCGCGGCGCTCACCGTGCACCACGGGGTGATCCCGCCGTCCGCGAGCACCACCGATGTCGATCCGCGGGTGGAGGTGGACGTCGTACACGGCGCGGCGCGCCGGGCCCGGGTCGAGGTGGCCCTGAGCAACTCGTTCGGCTTCGGCGGCCAGAACGCGGCCCTGCTGATCGCCCCGGCCTGACCGGCTCCGGCCCGGCCCGTTCCGACCCCCGTTCCGGGCCCCGCCCGGTCGCGGCGGCACCCTCCGCCGGTCCCCCCGACACCCCACCGCGAGAGGCACAGCCGCGGGAAAGGACCCACCCATGACCTCGTCGGCCTCCGCCGGGCTGTCCCGGCTGCTCTTCGACGGCAGGTACGAGCAGACGCACCAGGACCTGCGCGAACTGCTGCTCGACCCCGTCTTCGACCCCCGTGAGGGGCTGACCATGAACGAGGCCGGGAAACTGGCCTACGAACGGTCGAGAGCCGTACACGCCGGACTGGAACGCCCCCGGGAGATCCTGGCCGACCCATGGCGGCTGTTCGCCCTGGCCGAGTGGCCGTCGCTGGTGGACGTCTCCACGTTCTCGCTGCTGATGGTCCACTACAACCTGGCCTTCGGCACCGTCCTGGAGCACGGCGACCGGGAGGACCTGAAGGACCTCTGCGACGAACTGGACCGGCTGGACTCCTTCAGCCCGTACATGGCCACCGAACTGGGCTACGGCAACAACGTGGCCGCCCTGCGCACCGAGGCCGTCTACGACCCCGCCACCGAGACCTTCGTCCTCAACACGCCCGACGCCCTGGCGCAGAAGCACATGTCCTACAGCGGGTTCCGGGACGTACCCAAGCTCGCCGTGGTGATGGCCCGGCTCCAGGCGGACGGCAAGGACCACGGTGTCTACCCCTTCCTCGTCCGGATCAGCGACGGGAACGGACTCTGCGAGGGCGTCCACGCGGCGCCGTGCCCGGAGAAGCCCGTACAGGGCCTCGACAACGGCCTCACCTGGTTCGATCACGTCCGCGTCCCGCGCCGCCAGCTCCTCCACGGCGACATGGGCGGCTTCGGCGACGACGGTGTGTTCCGCCCGGCGTCCGGCAATCAGCGGAAGCGGTTCCTGCGCGCGATGAACCGCATCCTGCCCGGCCGGCTCTGTGTGTCCAGCGCCGCGACGGGCGCGGGCCGGGCGAGTGTGTACATCGCGCTCCGGTTCGCGGCCCGGCGGCTCACCAACGCGCCCGGCCGCAAGGACGTGCCGGTCATCGAGTACCGCAGCCACCAGCTCGCGCTGTACACCGCGCTCGCCCGGACATACGCGATGACGCTGCTGCTCAACCATGCCAAGCGGGAGTTCACGGCGGTGCCGCCGGACGCCGTCCCCGCCGAGCTGAACGATCTGATCTCCATCACCAAGGCGCTCGCCACCTGGGAGATGACCGATGTGATCGCCGTCTGCCGGGAGCGCTGCGGCGCCCAGGGCATCTTCAGCGCCAACCGGATCGCCGACTACGGGTCGCTGCTCCAGGGCCTGGTCACCGCCGAGGGCGACAGCCAGGTACTGCTGGCCACCACCGCCGGGCAGATCATCGCGCGGTACGGCGACGGCGACGGCGCAGGGCCCGCCCCGGCCCCCGACCCGGCCGGACGGGACCTGGGCGACCCCGCGTTCCTGGCGGCGGCGGTACGGCACCGGGAGGCGGAGCTGCTCCGGGAGGCCGCCGCGGCCATGGCGGACGACACCGGCGACCGGACGTACTTCGAGGCGTGGAACGGCACCGTCAACACCGGCCTGGAGATGGCCCGGGCCCGGGGCGTACGGATCGCGCTGGAACGCCTCGCCGCCGCCGTCGGCACGCTCGCGGACGAGACCGCGCGGACGGCGCTCGGCCTGCTGGCCGCGCTGTACGGGCTGACCGAGCTGCGCCGGGACTCCGGCTGGTATCTGGCGCGCGGTGTGCTCACCGCCGAGCAGGTGGAAGGGCTGCCCCGGGAGGCCGACGCGCTGTGCGCCCGGCTGGTGCCGTACACCGAGGCCCTGATCGACGGCTTCAACCTCTCCCCGGAGCTGCTGCGGGCGCCGATCGCCGCCGACGACTACGTGACCGCCTTCCAGGAGCGCACCGGCGCCTTCGGCCCGCCCGCCGCCGCTGCCGGTACCGCCGACGCCGCCGAGGGAAGCTGAGCGCCATGGGGAGACACCGCTACTTCTGCCCGATCCGCTGGTCCGACATGGACGTCTACGGCATCGTCAACAACGTCTCCTTCCTGCGCTATCTGGAGGAGGCGCGGGTCGACTTCGTCTTCCGGATGGCGCCGACCGACGGCGACGCCTTCTTCCGCGACGGATCGGTGGTGGTGGAGCACCGGATCCGCTACCGCGGCCAGTTGGTCCACCGGCACGAACCGGTGGAGATCGAGATGTGGGTCTCCGACCTCCAGTCGGCGACGGTGGCGATCGACTGCGTGGTCCGCGACGGCGACACCGTGTACGCCACCGCGACGACCGTGATGGCGCCGTTCGACTACCGGGCCGGACGGCCCCGGCGGCTCACCGACGAGGAGTTCCGGTTCTTCGAGAAGTACCTCGAACAGACCCCGGCGGCCGGCTGAGATGCGGCTGCTGCGGATCGGGCCGCCGGGCCGGGAACGGCCCTGCGCGGTGGGCCCCGGCGGCGTCGTACGGGACCTGTCCTCCTGGCTGCCGGACTGGACGGGGCCGGCCCTGGACCCCGAAGCGCTGCGGGAGACGGCGGCGCGGCTGGCCCGGGAGGCCGCCCGGCTCCCGGCGGTCGACCCGGCCGCCGAACGGGTCGGCCCGCCCGTCCGCCCCGGCGGGCATCTGCTGTCGATCGGGCTCAACTACCGGGCGCACGCCGCGGAGGCGGGCCTGGCGCTGCCCGATGAGCCGATCGTGGCCAGCAAGGCGCCGAGCACCCTGGTCGGACCGTACGACGATCTGCTGCTGCCGCCGGGCGGTGAGAAGACGGACTGGGAGGTCGAGCTGGCCGTGGTGATCGGCCGGCGCGCGCAGTACCTGCCGGACCCGGCCGCCGCGACGGGCCATATCGCGGGGTACGCCACCGGCAACGACGTGTCGGAGCGGAGCTGGCTGCTGGAACGCGGCGGGCAGTGGGTGAAGGGCAAGTCCTTCGAGTCGTTCGGCCCGCTGGGTCCGTACCTGGTCACCCCGGACGAGGTGGGCGACCCCGGCCGGCTGCGGCTGACCTGCCGGGTCAACGGCCGGACGATGCAGGACGGGTCGACCGCCGACATGGTCTTCGAGGTGTCCCATCTGCTCTGGTATCTGAGCCGTTTCATGGTGCTGCACCCCGGTGACGTGGTGCTGACCGGGACGCCCGGCGGTGTCGCGCTGGGCCGCCCCGACCAGCCCTATCTGCGGGCCGGTGACGTGGTGGAGGCGGAGGTGTCGGGTCTGGGAGCGCAGCGGCAGCGGTGCCGGGCGGCGGTCCCGGACGGCACCGGGTCGGCGTTCCCCGGCCCGCCCGCCGAGCCCGTACGGACCCGGTCGTGACCGGGCCCCCGCCCCGGCGCGGTCCGCACCGCCACGGCCCCGTCGGCCACGGCGCCGGTGGGCGCGTGGACCCCGGAAGGAGAGGGAACGGATGACCGTCCAGCAGGAGTCCACGGAGCAGCCGCCGGACACGCGTACCGGTATCCGGGCGCGGGTGGCCGACCTCCACGCGACCAGGGAGGCGGCGTGCGAAGGCCCGAGCGAGCAGGCGACCCGGACCCAGCACGCCAAGGGCAAACTGACCGCCCGCGAACGGATCGACGTACTGCTGGACGCCGGGTCGTTCAACGAGATCGAGCAACTGCGCAGACATCGCGCGGTCGGCTTCGGCATCGAGAACCGCAGACCGCACACGGACGGTGTGATCGCGGGCTGGGGGACGGTCGAGGGCCGGACCGTGTTCGTCTACGCGCACGACTTCCGGATCTTCGGCGGGGCGCTCGGCGAGGCGCACGCCGAGAAGATCCAGAAGGTGATGGACATGGCCATCGCGGCCGGTGCCCCCCTGGTCTCGCTCAACGACGGCGCCGGGGCCCGTATCCAGGAAGGCGTCTCGGCCCTGGCCGGGTACGGCGGCATCTTCCGCCGCAATGTGCGGGCCTCCGGGGTGATCCCGCAGATCTCGGTGATCCTCGGCCCGTGCGCGGGCGGCTCGGCCTATTCCCCCGCCCTGACCGACTTCATCTTCATGGTCCGCGGCACCTCGCAGATGTTCATCACCGGACCCGATGTGGTGAAGACCGTCACCGGCGAGGAGGTCAGCCAGGAGGGGCTCGGCGGCGCCGACGTCCACGCACAGGTGTCGGGGGTCGCGCACTTCGTCTACGAGGACGAGTGGACCTGTCTCGGCGAGGTCAGGTACCTGCTGTCCCTGCTGCCGTCCAACAACCGGGAGAACCCGGTGGCCGTGCCGTGCGCCGACCCCGAGGACCGGCGCAACGACGCCCTCCTCGGCCTGGTCCCGGCCGAGGGCAGGCTGCCGTACGACATCCGCCGGGTGATCGAGGAGATCGTCGACCACGGCGACTTCCTGGAGGTGCACGAGGGCTGGGCCCGCAATGTCGTCTGCGGACTGGCCCGGCTCGGCGGCCAGGTGGTGGGCATCGTCGCCAACCAGCCGCTCGCCCTGGCCGGGGTGCTCGACATCAAGGCCAGTGAGAAGGCCGCCCGGTTCGTCCGGACCTGCGACGCCTTCAACGTCCCCCTGCTGTCCCTGGTCGACGTACCGGGCTTCCTGCCCGGCGTCGACCAGGAGCACGACGGGGTGATCCGCCACGGGGCCAAACTGCTGTACGCCTACTGCGAGGCCACGGTGCCACGGGTCCAGCTGATCCTGCGCAAGGCGTACGGCGGCGCGTACATCGTGATGGACTCCCGCTCGATCGGCGCCGACCTCTCCTACGCCTGGCCGACCAACGAGATCGCCGTGATGGGCGCGGAGGGCGCCGCGAACGTCATCTTCCGCAAGCGGATCGCCGAGGCCGACGCCCCGGAGACCCTGCGGGTCCAGCTCGTCAAGGAGTACCGGTCCGAGCTGATGCATCCCTACTACGCGGCCGAGCGCGGCCTCGTCGACGATGTGATCGACCCCGCCGGGACCCGGTCGCTGCTCGTCCGCGCCTTCCGGATGCTGCGGACCAAACACGCGGACCAGCCGAACCGCAAACACGCCAACATCCCCCTGTGAACCGAGAAACCCCGTGAATCCCTGCCCCGGAGCGCACCCATGACGATCACCTTCACCACCGAGCCCGCCGTCCGCAGGCCGGTCGCCGAGCGGGCGGCACTGATGGAGTCACCCGCCTTCGGCGAGGTGTTCACCGACCACATGATCAGCATCGACTGGTCCCGGGACCGGGGCTGGCACGACGCCCGGCTGCATCCGTACGGGCCGCTGGTGCTCGACCCGTCGGCCCAGGTGTTCCACTACGGCCAGGAGGTCTTCGAGGGCATGAAGGCGTACCGCCGCCCCGACGGCACGGTGGTGACCTTCCGGCCCTACGCCAACGCGGCCCGGCTGAACCGCTCGTGCGCCCGGATGGCGATGCCGCCGCTGCCCGAGGAGACCTTCGTCGAGGCCCTCGAACTGCTGGTCGGCGCCGACCGCGACTGGGTCCCGGACCGGCCCGGGTGCAGCCTCTATCTGCGCCCCTTCATGATCGCCACCCAGCCCACCATCGGCTTCTACGGCCCTTCCCGCTCCTACCGGTTCATGGTGATCGCCTCACCCGCGGCCGCCTACTTCACGGCCGGGGCGAAGCCGCTCACCGTATGGCTCTCCCGGGACTACACCCGGGCGGCCCCCGGCGGCACCGGCGAGGCCAAGTGCGGCGGCAACTACGCGGGCACGCTGGTCGCGCAGGCGCAGGCCGGGGAGATGGGCTGCGACCAGGTGGTCTGGCTGGACTCGGCGGAACGCCGCTGGGTGGACGAGATGGGCACCAGCAACCTCTTCTTCGTCTACGGCGACCGGCTGGTGACGCCGGAGCTGTCCGGGACCCTGCTGGCGGGCGTCACCCGGGACTCGGTCCTCGCCCTGATGACCCAGCTCGGCCACCGGGCCGAGGAGGGGCGGATCAGTGTCGAACGGTGGCGCGCCGACGCCGAGTCCGGGGCGCTCACCGAGGTGTTCTCCTGCGGCACCTCGTCGATGATCACCCCGGTCGGCTTCGTCCGGAGCGCGGACGGCGACTGGACGATCGGCGGCGGTACGCCGGGACCGGTCACCGAGCGGCTGCGCGCCGAGCTCGCGGGGATCCAGGACGGTTCACGACCGGACCCGTTCGGCTGGGTCCACAAGATCGCCTGACCGGCGTCCGCCGGGTCGGGGTCCACCGAAAGCGCAGAAGGGTGAGGGAAGACATGAGCCGTTCCGTCCTCGTGACCGGCGGGAACCGGGGGATCGGCCTCGCGGTGGCGTGCGCCTTCGCGCGGGCCGGCGACAAGGTCGCGCTGACCTACCGCACCGGTGAACCGCCCCGGGCCGCGACCGACCTCGGCTGCCTCGCCGTCACCTGCGACGTCACCGACTCCGAGCGGGTGGACCGGGCGTTCAAGGAGGTGGAGGCGGCGCACGGCCCGGTCGAGGTGCTGGTGGCCAACGCGGGCATCACCCGGGACCGGCTGCTGCTGCGGATGGCCGAGAAGGACTTCACGGATGTGATGGACACCAACGCGACCGGTGTCTTCCGGGTGGTCAGACGGGCCGCGGAGGAGATGGTCGACGCCCGGTGGGGCCGGATCGTCCTGATCTCGTCGGCGGTCGGACTGCTGGGCGCGGCCGGGCAGACCAACTACGCGGCGTCGAAGGCGAGTCTGGTCGGCCTGGCCCGGTCCGTCGCCCGGGAGCTGGGCGCCCGGGGCGTCACCTGCAATGTGGTGGCACCGGGCCTGGTCGATACGGATATGACCAAGGACCTCGACGCGAAGCGGCGTACGGCCGTACTGAGCGGGGTGCCCGTGGGGCGCGGCACGGAGCCCGCGGAGGTGGCGGCGGCGGTCAGGTTCCTCGCCTCCCCGGAGGCCGCCGCCATCACCGGGGCCGTCCTGCCGGTGGACGGCGGCTGGAGTATGGGGCACTGAAGCCGGGCCGGACGCGCGGGGCGCCCACCCTCGGGCGTGTCCGGCTCATGAGTGCTCCGAGACGAGCACCGCGCGCGTCCCGGGCTCCAGCGCCCGGAAGAGGTGCGGGACATCGGCCGGATAGCTGATGTAGTCGCCAGGACCCAGTTCCACCGGCTCGTCCGCGGTGCCCACCAGGGCCAGTCCGGCGCCGATCACGACATGCTCCACGACGCCCGGCATATGCGGGGCGGAAAGGCGCTGCGGACCCGGCTCGGCCGTGATGCTGTAGACGTCCCGCCGGGCCCCGGGCGGCGAGGCGGCCAGCAGGGTGGCCCGGTAGTCGCTCTGCGCCGAACCGATGGCGGGGCCCTCACCCGCGCGGATCACCTGGACCGGGGGGCGGGAGGCGGCCAGCAGCCGGGAGAACGGGATCTCCAGCGCCACACAGAGCGCCCACAACGTCTCCAGGCTGGGATTTCCGGTGCCGGACTCCAGTTGCGAGAGCGTCGACTTGGCGAGCCCGGCGCGCCGGGCGACCTCGCTGAGAGAAAGCCCGGCCCGGACCCGCTCAGCCCGCAGGGCGGCGGCGATGACGACCAGGGGCGGCTTGAGCGAGGGGTCGGTTTCGGTCACGCGCGTTCGCTCCAATGGTCAATCGTTCACCTTGACGAACACTCTTCAGGTGTTCACTATAAATGCCATGCGTACGATATGGGAAACGCTCGGCAGGGGGCCGGTGCGGGACATCGCGCTCGTCTGTCTCGCCGTGGGGGTCATAGGTCTGTCGTACGGGGCCATCGCGGTCACCTCCGGCTTCCCCTGGTGGTTCCCGGTACTCATGGGGGCGCTCGTCCTGGCGGCGTCGTCCGAGTTCCTCTTCGTCGGCATCATCGCCACCGGGGGCAGCCCGATCGCCGCCCTCTTCGCGGGGCTGCTGGTCAACGCCCGTCATCTGCCGTTCGGTCTGGCGGTGCCCGATGTGCTCGGACGGGGCTGGCGGGGCCTGCTCGGCACCCATCTGATGAACGACGAGACGGTCGTCTTCGCCATCGCCCAGGAGGGTCCGGCCCGCAAGCGGGCCGCCTACTGGGCCTGCGGCCTCGGCATCCTGGTCTGCTGGCCCGTCGGCGCCGCGCTCGGCGCGCTGCTGGGCAGCGTCGTCAAGGACACCGACGCCCTCGGTCTGGACGCGATGTTCCCCGCCGTGATCCTGGCCCTGATCCTGCCCTCGATGAAGGACCGGGCGCTGCGGCGGACCGCGCTCGTGGGCGCGGCGATCGCCCTGGCCCTCACCCCCTTCCTGCCGGCCGGACTGCCGGTGCTGGCCGCCCTGGCCGCGCTGCCGCTGTTCCGGACGAGGAACCCCGAGGGAGCGGCGCGATGAGTGATTCCTTCCCCCTGCTGCCCGCGCTGCTGGCGATGTCCGCCCTGGCGGCCGGAACCTTCCTGCTGCGGCTCGCCGGTCCCGCCCTGCGGGCCAAGGTCGCCTTCCCGAAGCAGGCCGAGAAGCTGCTGGAGGTCTCGGCGGTCGTTCTGCTCGCCGCGCTGACGGCCACGGCCGCGCTCACCCGGGGCGAGGGCTTCGCCGGTGCCGCCAGGGCGCTCGGCGTCCTGGTCGGCGGAGTACTCGCCTGGCGCGGGGCGCCCTTTCTCGCCGTCGTCCTCGCGGCGGCCGGGACGGCGGCGCTTCTGCGACTCATCGGCATTCCCTGATGCCGTACGATCTCCCCCGGAGAGCGCCCGCCGGCACCTCTTCGCGCCATCGCCCATTTCGCGATGGTGGTGCCTCGCACGAGAATTCAAGCCTCCTGGCGAATTTCAGCCGCTCATCTCAGATATTGGATCCGGCATTGCTCAATCCGGTAGTGACCGAGTAATTTAGGCGTAAGGCGACGACCTCCAGAGGTCGGCCACCCGTGTACGCATTGCTCGGCTTTTATTCGGGATGCCGTTCCATCGAGATGCTCGGGGGGAACCATCGTGGGTGGGGGAGTAGAGCCCCTTTCGTTGCTTGCGTCGCGGGGCTCCCGTCGTACGACCCGTTCGCCTGGGGCGTTCGGCCCGCCGCCCTCTCCCCGCAGTCACCCGGAATTCCTTTCCGGTATCGACGTCGGACCCGCGCCTTAGCGGCTGCCCGAAATTTCAAGGGTGATCCGGCAGCTCGTGGACGAATTCCGAGCATTCACCGCACTCGTATCGAGCTGCCCGGGGCGAGGTGAATCCATGGATCGGGTCGGCGCCGAGTGGGCCGACTTCGAACATGCGGCCGAAAGCGGCCGGAATTCACCCGCCGCCCAGCGCAATTCGACTGGCCGAGAATTGATCTGCCCGATGCGCACCCGGACCCGACTTCATATGTTTCCCGGAACGACGACGCACCGTTCGCCACCCCCGTCCCCGCGGCCGACCGCCAGGGCGACCCGCTCTTCATGAACGCCGCGCGCCCCACCGGCGAGCCCGCACACGTCGGCGCGCGCAGAGTCACCCCATGAGACGACCGCCCGTGAGCCAGAGGACACCGAGGAACCGGCATGCGCACCGCAGAACCCTTGACCGCGTCCCGTCAATTTGCCGCCGCCCGGCAGGCGGCCCTGATCCACCAGCACGTCTGGGACGCCGCTCTGGCCCGGGTGCCGCTGCTGTCCGAGCGGGAACTCGATGTCTTCCGGATGCTGGCGAAGGGGTCGTCGAACCGGACCATCGCGACCCAGCTGGTCATCACCGAGCGCACCGCCAAGGCCCATGTCGCCCGGATCCTGGCCAAACTCGCCGTGGAGTCCCGGCTCCAGGCCGGAATCGTCGGCTTCGCCTGGGAGATCCTCACCCACAGCGCCGCGGTCCCCTGTGCCACCGATCCGACCAGATGCCACCCCCTGGGGGCGTCCCCGCCCCGCGCCGGGAGCGCGTGACCCCGGCGGGGCCACCGGTTTCCGGCCGCGGGGCGGGAACGCCCGCCGCCGGGACCCGGCGCGGCCCGGAGGTGTCACGCCTCCCGAGGGGGCAGGATCTGCCGGGCCAGCTCCGAGCGCAGGCCGTACCGGCGCCACTCGCGCGGATAGCCCAGCGACACCTCCTCGAACGGGACGCCGTCGTAGACCGTGCTGCGCGGGATGTGCAGATGGCCGTAGACCACCGCCTCGACCCCGAACCGGGTGTGCCAGTCCGCCGTTCTGACCGTGCCGCACCACTGGGCGAACTCCTGGTGGATCATCACCTCGGTGGGGGTGCGCACCAGCGGCCAGTGGTTCACCAGCACCAGCGGAAGATCGCCCGCGACCTCGGTGAGCCGCCGCTCGGTCTCCTCGACCCTGGCCGCGCACCACTCGGCCCGGCCCGGATAGGGGTCGGGGTGGAGGAAGAACTCGTCGGTGCAGACGATCCCCGCCTCCCACGCCTTGGCCAGCGACTCCTCGACCGTGCCGGTGCCCGGGGCCAGGAACGAGTAGTCGTACAGCAGGAAGAGGGGGGCGATCCGGACCGGACCGCCGGGGCCCCGCCAGACCGGGTACGGATCCTCCGGGGTGAGCACCCCGATCCGGCGGCACATCTCCACCAGCGCGTGGTAGCGCTCCACGCCGCGCAGGGGGCTGGTCTCCTGCTTGACCGTCCACAGCTCGTGGTTGCCGGGGACCCAGATCACCTTGGCGAACCGTTCCGCCAGGAGGGTGAGGGCCCACTCGATGTCCGCCATCAGTTCGCCGACGTCCCCGGCCACGATCAGCCAGTCGTCGGGGGACGAGGGCTTCAGCCCCGCCACGATGTCGCGGTTCTCGTCGTAGGAAATGTGCAGATCGCTGATCGCCCGTAACGCTCCGTCGGTTCTCGCCACGTCCGTCAGCCTAACTCGCCGCCCGTCCGGCTCTCCGTGACCGGGCCGTGACCGAACCGCCGCCGGGAGCGCGCCCGGGGTTCGGCCGGGCCGGGGTGGGGGTGCGAGCTGGGGCGTGGCCCGCTGCCGCCGCCCGCGCGGCATCGCTGATCTGTTCGGACTCGGGTAACCTTTCGACGTAAGGCAGGCCCACGGTCCTGCGCATCAGCCCCCGTATCTCCGCGGACGCCCACCGGGCGGCCTGGAGGAAAGTACAGCACGGGGGTTCTTTGTTGTGTCGTTCGTGGGAGTGACCTGCTCCGTTTCGCCTGAAAATGTGAGACTTATGCGTTTTCTTGAGCCCGGTACGGGCCGGCTGACCGCCAGCCCCGCGGTCCCCTACGACCTGACCTACGACGATGTCTTCATGGTGCCGAGCCGCTCCGCCGTGGGGTCCCGCCAGGGCGTGGACCTCTCGTCGAAGGACGGCACGGGCACCACCATCCCGCTGGTCGCCGCGAACATGACCGCGATCGCCGGCCGCCGGATGGCCGAGACGCTCGCCCGCCGCGGCGGTCTCACCGTGATCCCCCAGGACATTCCGATCGAGGTCGTCGCGGATGTCGTCGCCTGGGTCAAGACCCGGCACCTGGTCTTCGACACCCCGATCGTGCTCACCCCCCACCAGACCGTCGCCGACGCCCTCGCCCTGCTGCCCAAGCGGGCCCACGAGGCCGGGGTCGTGGTGGACGAGGACCACCGCCCGGTGGGCGTGGTCACCGACGCCGATCTGCTCGGCGTCGACCGCTTCACCCAGCTCTCCGAGGTGATGTCGCGCGATCTGGTGCTGCTGGCCGCGGACATAGACCCGCGCGAGGCGTTCACCAAGCTCGACAACGCCAACCGCCGCTACAGCCCGGCCGTCGACCAGGACGGCCGGCTCGTCGGCATCCTCACCCGCAAGGGCGCCCTGCGCGCCACGCTCTACACCCCCGCCGTGGACGACGCGGGCAGGCTGCGGGTCGCCGCCGCCGTCGGTATCAACGGCGATGTGGCGGGCAAGGCGAAGCAGCTGCTGGACGCTGGCGTGGACACCCTGGTCGTGGACACCGCCCACGGCCACCAGGAGAGCATGATCGCGGCGGTCCGCGCGGTCCGCTCCCTCGACCCGAAGGTCCCCGTCGTCGCGGGCAACATCGTCGCCGCCGAGGGCGTACGGGATCTGATCGAGGCGGGCGCCGACATCATCAAGGTCGGAGTCGGTCCGGGCGCCATGTGCACCACCCGGATGATGACCGGCGTCGGCCGCCCCCAGTTCTCCGCGGTGCTGGAGTGCGCCGCCGAGGCGAAGAAGTACGGCAAGCACGTCTGGGCCGACGGCGGGGTGCGGCACCCGCGCGATGTGGCGATGGCGCTGGCCGCCGGGGCCTCGAATGTGATGGTGGGCTCCTGGTTCGCCGGGACGTACGAGTCCCCCGGCGACCTCCAGCACACCGCCGACGGGCGGCCGTACAAGGAGTCCTTCGGAATGGCGTCGGCGCGCGCCGTCCGCAACCGGACCAGCGACGAGTCCGCGTACGACCGGGCCCGCAAGGCGCTCTTCGAAGAGGGCATCTCCACCTCGCGGATGTTCCTCGACCCGGCCCGGCCGGGCGTCGAGGACCTGGTCGACTCGATCATCGCCGGTGTCCGTTCCTCCTGCACCTACGCGGGCGCGGGATCGCTGGAGGAGTTCGCCGAGCGGGCGATCGTCGGTGTCCAGAGCGCCGCGGGGTACGCCGAGGGCAAGCCGCTGCACGCCAGCTGGAGCTGACACCCGGTCACGGCCCGGCCGCCCGGTCTCCCGGGGGCCGGGCCGCGGTCCCGGCGCCCGGCACCCCCGTGGCCCGGCGCCGGGCCGTCTCCGTCGGACCGTACGGACCCGCCCGTCACGGCCCGCGCGGCACGCTCCGGATGTGCGGCACGACCGGCGCGTCCGTGCCGGGACGCCCGAGGCCCGGCGGTGTGTTCTACTGCGTTCCAACCGGGGCGACGGCGCCGTGCCGCCCGCGCCGCCCGGGACGACCGGCCCACCGAAGAAGAGTGACCCACCCTCCGTGCGACTCAACGATCTCGACGAACGCATCGTCCACGCCCTGGCCGAGGACGCCCGCCGCTCCTACGCCGATATCGGCGCCCTCGTCGGTCTCTCCGCCCCCGCCGTGAAACGCCGGGTCGACCGGCTCCGCGACACGGGCGCCATCACCGGCTTCACCGTACGGGTGGATCCCGCCGCCCTCGGCTGGGAGACGGAGGGCTATATCGAGCTGTACTGCCGCAGCAATACGTCCCCGGAGGCCATCGAGCGGGGCCTGGAGCGCTATCCCGAAATCGCGTCGGCCTCCACCGTCACCGGCGAGGCCGATGCCGTCGTCCAGGTCTTCGCCGCCGATATGCGCCACTTCGAGCGGGTGCTGGAGCGGATCGCGGGGGAGCCGTTCGTGGAGCGCACCAAGTCGGTGCTGGTGCTCTCCCCGCTGCTGCGGCGCTACTCCTCGGGACCGCCCGCCTGACGGGCCCGGCGGGCTCTGCCCGGGCGGGGCGCGGCCGGTTCAGAGCGGCGGGTTCCAGGGCGGCACCCGGTAGTCGCCGCTGCCCGCCAGGACCTTCTCGAAGGGGGCCGGGCCCGCGCACTCCGGCACGCTTCCCATCCCGACCGGGTCGCCGGTCGAGGCCCAGCTGTGGCCCAGCCGGTCGCGACGGCCGTCGTCGTGGACCGTGATCCCCACCCGCAGGTTCGTCCCCCGGGCGATGCGCTCGATATCGGTCCTGGTCACCGTGCCGGTGACGACGGCGGCCCGGCCGCCGGTCACCAGACGGCCCACCTTCGCCTCCGCGAAGCCGCCGCCGGTGCCGTCGCAGGCGTGGTGGCTCCGGCGGAAGGTGCCCCGGGCCTTCAGGGGATCGTCGCCGTCGCGCGCCGCGAGCCGGGCGTCGAAGGAGAACGTGATCCGGTCGCCCGCGGTACGGAACAGCCGGGCCTCGCCGGTGAGCGCGGCGGCGTCCCGGGGCCGGTCGGTACCGGTCGCCGATGCCGATGCCGATGCCGATGCCGATGTCTGTGTCTGGGGCTCTGCCTGTGCCGATGCTGATGCCGAAGCCGCGCCGGGCGTTCCGGCGCCGAGTGTCAAGAGCACGGTGCCGATCGCGCCGACGGCGACGAGGACGGCCCGGACCTGCCGGGCGGCGCGCGGCCCCTGCGGGTCCGGCGGCCCTTCCCACGGGACGTCCGGGTGGTGGTGACGGGGTGGGCGGAGCACGGCGGTTCCCCTCGCTGTCGGGTGCGCCGGGCCGGGCCGGCCACGGCGGTACGCCCCGACCCTCCCGCCGGACCCCGCCGCGCCGCGTCGGCCCCGAGACGGCACCCGGCCTCCCCCGCGCGGCGGAGCCCGGCCCGGTTCCGGCCCGCCCCCGGCCGGACGGCACCCCGCGCCACCAGCGGCGACGCCCCGCGCAACGAATCGACGCCAGGGGCCCGGGAGACGCAATGAATCGTCCGCCGGGGCGCAACGGACGCGCCTTGTCCCGGATGAGGGCGAAACCGTAGGTTTCTGGGAGGCCCGGCGTACGGGCTCCACCACCCCCGTCGCCCGGATCCCGCCCCGCCGAATCCCGCCCGGACCCCGGATCCTGCCCCTTCCGAGGTGCCACCTTCCGGTGCGTCGGTCGCCTTTCGTTGTTCTCGCTAGGAGTTCGACCCCATGACGTCCACGGTGCCCACCGCCGTCCAGCACACCGACGCGCAGCCGCCGATCACCATGTTCGGGCCGGACTTCCCCTACGCCTACGACGACTTCCTGGCCCATCCCGCCGGGCTCGGGCAGATCCCGGCGACCGAGCACGGGACCGAGGTCGCGGTGATCGGCGGCGGTCTCTCCGGCCTGATCACCGCCTACGAGCTGATGAAGATGGGGCTCAAGCCCGTCCTCTACGAGGCCGACCGGATCGGCGGACGGCTGCGGACGGTCGGCTTCGACGGCGGCGACCCCGGGCTGACCGCCGAGATGGGCGCCATGCGCTTCCCGCCGTCCTCGACGGCCCTCCAGCACTACATCGACCTGGTCGGGCTCACCACCCGGCCGTTCCCCAATCCGCTGGCGCCCTCGACCCCGTCGACCGTGGTCGACCTCAAGGGCGAGTCCCACTACGCCGAGACCATCGCCGACCTCCCGCAGGTCTACCGGGACGTCATGGACGCCTGGAACGCCTGTCTGGAGGAGGGCGCCGACTTCACCGGGATGAACCGGGCGATGCGGGAGCGGGACGTGCCCAGGATCCGGGAGATCTGGGCCGGGCTGGTGGAGCGGCTGGACAACCAGACCTTCTACGGCTTCCTCTGCGCCTCCGAGGCGTTCCGCTCCTTCCGGCACCGGGAGATCTTCGGCCAGGTCGGCTTCGGCACCGGCGGCTGGGACACCGACTTCCCCAACTCCATCCTGGAGATCCTCCGGGTCGTCTACTCCGAGGCCGACGACCACCACCGCGGCATCGTCGAGGGCAGCCAGCAGCTTCCGCTGCGGCTCTGGGAGCGTGCCCCGGGGAAGATCGTCCACTGGCCGCAGGGGACGTCGCTGGCGTCGCTGCACGAGGGCGGCCACCGGCCCGCCGTGACCCGGCTGCACCGGACCGCGGGCAACCGGATCACCGTCACGGACGCCGCCGGGGACATCCGCACCTACCGCGCGGCGGTCTTCACCGCCCAGTCCTGGATGCTGCTGTCCAAGATCGCCTGTGACGACGCGCTCTTCCCGATCGACCACTGGACCGCGATCGAGCGCACCCACTACATGGAGTCGTCGAAGCTGTTCGTCCCGGTCGACCGGCCGTTCTGGCTGGACAAGAACCCGGTGACCGGGCGGGACACCATGTCGATGACGCTCACCGACCGGATGACCCGGGGGACGTATCTGCTGGACGACGGGCCGGACAAGCCCGCCGTCATCTGCCTCTCGTACACCTGGTGCGACGACAGCCTGAAGTGGCTGCCGCTGTCGGCGAACGAGCGGATGGAGGTGATGCTGAAGTCCCTCGGCGAGATCTACCCCGATGTCGACATCCGCGCCCACATCACCGGCAACCCGGTCACCGTCTCCTGGGAGAACGAGCCCTACTTCATGGGCGCGTTCAAGGCCAATCTGCCCGGCCACTACCGCTATCAGCGGCGGCTCTTCACCCACTTCATGCAGGACCGGCTGCCCGCGGACATGCAGGGCATCTTCCTCGCGGGCGACGACATCTCCTGGACCGCGGGGTGGGCCGAGGGCGCCGTGCAGACCGCCCTCAACGCCGTCTGGGGCGTGATGCGGCACTTCGGCGGCGCCACGGACCCCTCCAACCCGGGGCCGGGCGACCTCTACGACGAGATCGCCCCCGTGGAGCTGCCCGAGGACTGAGCGCCGGTCCGGCCGGAAGGCCGGGCCGCGCGCCGGCCGCCCGGTCCGGTCAGCCGCTCCGGGCGGCGGACGCGGCAGTTCCGGATCCGGCCGCTCCGGCTTCGGCCTCGGCTTCAGCGGCCGGTCGTACGGTCGCGTACGGCTCCGGAGCGGCCGGGACGTCCGGGGCCGCGGCGACCGGCGGCACGCCGCCCGTCACGGTCTCCCAGGCGGCGATCGCCCGTTCGGCGACCCGGGCCACCTCCTCGTATCCGGCTCCGTCCCTGGCCTGGACGGACATTCCCTGGATGACGGCGGTGTAGAATCGGGCCGCGGTCGCGGTGTCCGCGTCCGGCGGCAGTTCCCCGTCCCGTACCCCCCGCTCCAGCCGCTCCCGCAGCCGGTCGTTGCCCGCCGCCCTGACCTCCGCCAGGCACCGCCGGGCCGCCTCGTCGGTGGTGTTGACGGCCGCCAGGACGATCATGCAGCCGGTCGGCCGTCCTTCGCCGGTGTACGCGAGGGCGTTCCACCGGAGTACGGCGGCGACCGCCTCGTACGCCGTCGGCTCTTCGGCCAGCGCGCGGTCGATCGGCGCGCCCTCGGTGGCCGTGTACAGCTCCACCGCCTCCCGGAACAGGGCCTCCTTGGAACCGAAGGCGGCATAGAGGCTGGGGGAGTTGATCCCCATGGCGGCGGTGAGTTCGGTCAGCGACGCAGCCTCGTACCCCCGGCGCCAGAAAGTGTCCATCGCCCGGGTCAGGGCCACGCTCCGGTCGAAACTCCTGGGGCGTCCACGTCCCGCCATAACGGTCCCTCCTCGTCCTCGCCGCCACCGCCGGGGTCGTGAGGACGCCCCGGATCATTCTGTGTCGCTCGATAAAAATATACCTTGACGCGCTCCCCGGGGCGTGGTCGTATTTCTGTGTCGTTCGATATGGAAATGGGGGCGCACTCATGGGCGCACTGCTGGGCAAGGCGGCTCTGGTGACCGGCGGCAGCCGGGGGATCGGGGCGGCCGTCGTCCGCCGACTGGCGCGCGAGGGGGCGGACGTGGCGTTCACCTATGTCTCGCCCGCCAGCGCCGAGAAGGCGAAGGCGCTGGTCGCCGAGGTGGAGGCGGGTGGCCGCCGGGCGGTCGCGATCGAGGCCGACGCGGCCGACGGTACGGCGGTGACGGCGGCGGTCGACCGGACGGCGGCGGAGCTGGGGCGGCTGGACGTCCTGGTCAACAATGCCGGGGTGTTCCCGTACGGGCCGGTGGAGGACGTCACCGCCGAAGAGCTGGACCGGGTACTCGCCATCCACACCAAGGCGCCGTTCGTGGCGGCTCAGGCGGCGCTCCGGCATCTGCCGAGGGGCGGCCGGATCATCACCATCGGAAGCAACCTCTCCGACCGGGCCGTCCTGGCCAACGCCGTGCTCTACACCATGAGCAAGTCGGCCGTGACCGGGCTGACCCGGGCGCTGGCGCGCGAGGTGGGGCCGCGCGGCATCACGGTCAACGCCGTCAACCCCGGCCCGACGGCCACCGATATGAACCCGGTGGACGCCGAGGGCGCCGAGGAGGTCCGGGCCGGAACCCTGCTCGACAGCTTTCTCGACCCGGACGACGTGGCCGCGACCGTGGCCCATCTCGCCGGACCCGGCGGACGGCTGATCACGGGTACGGCGATCACCGTCGACGCGGGCGTCAACGCCTGACCGGCCCCGCGCCGTCCGGACACCCGCGCGGCCCCGCGCGTGATGTCCGGCCGCCGCGCACGCCGGATGCCGAGGGGCCGCCCCCGCCCGGCGCCCGGTCAGCGCCAGGGGGTCAGCAGACAGCGGCCGACCAGCCCGACCCCGGTATCGAGGCGCTCGGTGAACTCCTCCGTCAGCCCGGGGAGTTCCCGTACGCCCCAGAGCAGCCGGGCCGCCGACCAGGCCGCGTCCCTGGCCCGGTCCAGACTCCAGGCCCCGACCAGATGGGTCAGCGGATCGGCCACCTCCAGCAGATCGGGGCCGGGCATCAACTCCTCCCGGATCCGCTCCTCCAGCACCACCAGTGCCTCCCCGACCTGGTCGAACTCGTTCTCCAGCTCGGGCGGGGCGCAGTCCAGCGCCCGGCAGGTGTCGATCACCGCCAGCGCCAGATCGTGCCCGATATGGGCATTGATCCCGGCCAGGGCGAACTGGAGCGGCCGTACGCCGGGATGGCGCCGGTACTGGAACAGCGGCCGCCAGCAGGCCGGTGGCCGCCCGCCGGACTCGGCCCGTACCACCGCCGACAGATAGCGCTCGGCGAAGAGCACGTCGAGGGCGGTGGCCGCCCGGCGGTCCGGGAACTCGCCCCGGTCGATCCGCCGGGCGATGTCCTCGGTGACCGTGAGATAGACACGGTTGAAGACGGCCACGCCGTCACGGGCGGGCCAGCGGGCGCCGAGCGCCCGCATCCGGTCGGCCACGTCCGCCACGCCGACCGCTGCGCTTTCCTCGATCCGGACCATGGGGGCAGGGTCCCAGCCGGGCCCCCGCCCCGGGCCGGATCGCCGGGGGCGTCCCCGGAACGGACCAAGGGTCAGTCCTTGGCGGGGCCTTCGCCGGGGCGGTCGCCGCCCGGCGCGCCGGATCCGGTGGAATCCGTAGAGCCGGAGCGGGAGTTGGTGTCTGATTCGCTGTCGGAGTCGTACCGGGACGTGCCCTCGTCCAGCAGTGGTTCCTGGGTCTTCAGATGTGCCGGGGCGAAGGCCCGCAGAACGTGGTAGCCGGTAATCACGACGATGGTGCCGAGGGCGATCCCGCCCAGCTCGAAGTCGTCGGTGACCTTCAGCGACACCCCGCCGACCCCGATGATGATGCCCGCGGCGGCCGGGACCAGATTCAGCGGATTGCTCAGATCGACCTTGGCGTTGATCCAGATCTGGGCGCCCAGCAGACCGATCATGCCGTAGAGGATCACGGTGATCCCGCCCAGTACCCCGCCCGGGATCGCCGCGACGACCGCACCGAACTTGGGGCAGAGCCCGAAGAGCAGGGCGAAGACGGCGGCGGCCCAGTAGGCGGCGGTGGAGTAGACCCGGGTCGCCGCCATGACACCGATGTTCTCGGAGTACGTGGTGTTCGGCGGGCCGCCCACGGCGGTGGAGAGCATCGACGCCGCGCCGTCGGCCGCGATCGCGGTACCCAGCTTGTCGTCCAGCGGGTCCCCGGTCATCTCGCCCACGGCCTTGACGTGTCCCGCGTTCTCCGCGATGAGCGCGATCACCACCGGCAGCGCGATCAGGATCGCCGACCATTCGAACGACGGCGCGTGGAAGGACGGCAGCCCGACCCAGGCCGCGTCGCCGACCCCGGAGAGATCGAGCCGCCAGTGGTCCACGGCCTCACCGCCGCCCAGCGGGGAGTGGATCCGGCCGAAGACCCGGTCGAGCGCCCAGGAGAGGCCGTAGCCGAAGATCAGCCCGAGGAAGATGGCGATCCGGGAGAAGAAGCCGCGCAGACAGACCACGGCGAGGCCGGTGAAGAGCATCACCAGCAGCGCCGTCCACTGGTCCTGCGGCCAGTAGGTGCTGGCGGTCACCGGCGCCAGATTGAAGCCGATCAGCATGACCACGGCACCGGTGACGATCGGCGGCATCGCGGCATGGATGATCCGGGCGCCGAACCGGCGGACCGCCAGACCGGAGAGGAACAGTGCCACGCCGACCACGAAGACCGCGCCGGTGACGGTTGCGCTGTCGCCGCCGCCCGCCCGGATGGCCGCAGCGACGCCGACGAACGAGAGCGAGCAGCCGAGATAGCTGGGGACCCGGCCGCGGGTCGCCAGCAGGAAGATCATGGTGGCGACGCCGGACATCATGATCGCGAGATTGGGGTCGAGCCCCATCAGTACCGGGGCTACGAAGGATGCCCCGAACATCGCGACCACGTGCTGGGCGCCGAGCCCCGCGGTCCGCGGCCAGGAGAGCCGTTCGTCGGGGCGGACGACGGCACCCGGAGCGGGGGTCCGCCCGTCGCCGTGCAGGGTCCAACGCACGCCGAGGTTCACCGGGCGGCTCCACTTCTCACAGGGTTCGGTCCGAGGGGACCGGAGCGCGCGGCCGGGACGGTCGTCCCGGGGCGACGGCCCGGTCGATCGGTGCGCTGTCGCGGCCGATCGGCGCCATGGTAGTGGCACTTTTCGGCCGTTCGGCGCACGGCCGTGAACCGGGCGGCCCGCCGGGGCCGTTCTCCGGCCGCGGGCCACCCGGGAACGGCCGGAGTGCTTCCCCGAGGCCGGTGCCTGACGGGCCGTACGCGTCACCGGGGCCGGGACCTGGTCCCGTACGGCCGCGATCCCGGGCCCTGCTCCCGGCCGCGGGCCCGGCGGTACGGACGACGGCTGGCCGAAAACCCCCGTACCGAGGAGACGGCGAGCCGCGGGGGAGGGGGAGTGCGGCCCCGGACGGACGGGTGGCAGTGGGCCCGTCCGGGGCCGGATCGGGGGGCGGCGCCCAAGGACGCCACCGGGTGCCGGATGCCGCGTCGTCGTACCACCGCGCGGCAATCCCCTCAGGGCTGTCCCGTAATCCCCGGCGGGCGCACGACGACGGCTACGGCACTTCGCCGCGTTGTCGAATCGTCCGAATACGCCCAGTACGAGGACGACTCTCGCGCTGTGCGACGCACCGCGTCTGACGCCGTGCGCTGATCCGCCGCGGATTACGGGACAGCCGTTAGCCGCGTGGTTCCCGGGCCGCGAGATCCGCCGGAGAGCGCTCGGCGCCGCCGCCCGCCGCCTTCTCCCGGCCCGCCGAACGGAGCACCCCGGCCCCGAGGACCAGCCCGAACGCCAGCGCCGTCACCAGACCGAAGGAGACCACCAGACTGGTCACATCCGCGATTCCGCCGATCGCCGACGGCGCGATGAGGCTGGAGGTGTAGGTGATGGTGGCGACACCCGCGATGGCCTGGGCGGGCTGCGGCCCGCTGCGCCCGGCCGCCGCGAAGGCCAGCGGTACGACCACCGCGATCCCGAGGCCGATCAGTCCGAAGCCCGCCAGCGCCGTCGCGGGATGCGGGGCCAGCACCACGAGCACCCCGCCGACGGTCGCCACCAGGCCACCCGTCCGTACCGTACGCACCGGCCCGAACCGGTCCACGATCCGGTCGCCCGCCAGCCGGGCCACCGCCATGGTCAGGGCGAAAGCCGTGGTGGAAGCGGCGGCCAGCGCGGGCGAGGTGTCCAGAACGTCCCGCAGATAGACCGCCGACCAGTCGAGGCTGGCGCCCTCGGCGAAGACGGCGCAGAAGCCTATCGCTCCGATGACCACCGCCGACTTCGGCGGGATCGCGAAACGCGGCGGCGGCTCCTCGTCCGGCTCGCTGCGGACGTCGAGGACGCCCCGGACGGCCAGTACCCCCAGTACGGTGAGGACCGCGGCGGCCAGCGCGTGATGGATCCGCGCGTCGGTGTCCAGATGCGCGGCGAGGGTGCCGCCCGCCGAACCGATCAGGGCTCCGACGCTCCACATCCCGTGCAGCCCGGACATGATGGAGCGGTCCATCCGGTGCTCGACCTCGACGCCCACCGCGTTCATCACCACGTCCGAGGTGCCGGACGTGGCCCCGTAGACGAAGAGGGCGGCGCAGAGGACCCACAGATCGGGCGCGAGCGACGGCAGCGTCAGCGCGAGCGTCCACAGAGCGAGCAGCCAGCGCAGCGCCGTGCGCGCGCCCAGCCGGTGGCTGATCGCCCCGGCGAGCGGCATCGCCAGCGACGCGCCGATCGCGGGAAAGGCGAGGGCGAGCCCGAGCTGTCCGGCGCTGACCCCGGTGTGGTCCGTGATCCAGGGGATCCGGGTGGCGAAGCTGCCGGCCACCGCCCCGTGCACACAGAACACCGCGGCGAGGGCGAACCGCGCCCGCCGCAGTCGCCCGGGGTCGAGAACCTTCGCACCCGACGCCATACGCCCACCCCTCCCGGTGACTCCGAGGCCGCGGTTCCGCAGCCTCCCGTAAACTATCAGGAAGCCTGCCTGATAATTAACCGCCTGTCATCTGTTTTTCCGCGCGCCCTCGGGGAGCCCGGCCGGGGGCCGTCCGGACGGCCCGCCGGACCGGCCGAGTCCGGTACGCCGTCCTCCGGGTTCCAGGGGCCGGGGACCCGGTCCCTCTTCCCGTACGCCTCCCTCTCTCTCCGTGACCCTTCGGCCGGGCCCGGAAACCGATCTGGAAGGATTCCGGCATGGCCGCATCCCCGAGCACCGCCCGGGTCATCAACGACCGCCTCGCCCTGGGACTCCTCCAGCGCGAAGGCCCACTGACGGCAGGTGAGCTGAAGGTTCTGACCGGTCTCTCCAGGCCGACCGTCGCCGATCTGGTCGAACGCCTCCAGGATTCGGGGCTGATCCGGATCGTCGGCGAGACCGGTGCCCGGCGCCGCGGCCCCAACGCGCGGGTCTACGGAATCGTGGCCGACCGCGCCCATCTGGCCGCCCTGGACGTCCGGACCGACGGGGTGACCCTGGTCGTCGCCGACCTCCTCGGGGCGACCATCGCCGAGGCGTCCCTGCCGATCGCCCGGGACACCCGGACCGGCCCCGCCGTCGAACGGGCGGCGGCGCTGCTGGAGGACACCGCCCGGGACGCCGGGGCCGACCGGCTGCACACGGTCGCCGTCGGCGTCCCCGGACTGATCGACCCCGGCACCGGCGAGCTGCGCGAGTCGGCGCTGCCCGGCTGGCACCGCAGCCTCGCCGGCGCGCTCCAGCAGCGGCTCTCCGCGCGGATCGTGTTGGAGAACGAGACCAATCTCGCCGCGGTCGCCGAACAGCGCTCCGGAGCCGCCCGTGACCGGGACACCTTCGCCTTCCTCTGGCTCGGCCGAGGCGTGGGCGCGGCCCTCTTCCTCGACGGCAGGCTCCGCCGGGGGGTCTCCGGCGGCGCGGGCGAGATCGGCTTTCTGCCGGTGCCCGGCACCGGCGGGCTGCCGTCGGCCTCCGGCTGCGACGGCGGATTCCACTCACTGGCCGGTTCGGCGGCGATCGGCGCCCTCGCCGCGGAGCACGGACTCAAGGCGCCCGGCGCCGCGCAGTCGAACGCGTCGGCGGTCGTCGCCGAGGCCGTGGCGGCCGGGGCCGACGGCTTCCTCGACGCCTTCGCCGACCGGGTCGCGGTCGGCGCCGCGGCCGTCACCTCGGTCCTCGACCCCGGATGCGTCGTGCTCGGCGGCGAGATCGGCCTGGCGGGCGGCGCGGACCTGGCGGCCAGGGTCGCCACCCGGCTGGCCGCCCTCAACCCCCTGCCCACGGAGGTCCGCGCCGGTGAACTCGGCGGCGCGGCCATCCTCCGCGGCGCCCTCCTCACCGCCCGCGACCACGCCCAGGAGGCCCTCTTCGCCCCGGACACGTAGCCCCCGCCCCCAGCGCCCGAATGCCCCCGCTCCACCCCCTCCGCCGTCACCAACGGCCGGGTTCGGGCGCGGGGGTCTTCAGGGGCGCGGGGAACTGCGCGAGGGACCACTTGCCTCCTCGGCCCGAGCCCCGGGGCCGGGGCGGGGGAGTGTTTTTTTTGGGGGGGCGGGGAACTGCGCGGAAGGCCACGACGGCGGGACGTCGAACCGGGCACCTGAGGAGCCACTTGCCTCCTCGGCCCGAAGGGCCGGGAGAAGCCGGGTCGCGGGGCGCGCGGGGGCGCCCCGGGCTGACCCGACTGCCCGGGGCACCCCCGCCCCCCTCCGCTCAGCGCGCGGCGTCCCCGTGGCGCTCCAGGTAGATGCCCGTGAAGACCGCCACCTTCGCCCGCAGCACCCATGGGTCGAACGGCTTCCCGATGTAGTCCACCGCGCCCGCCGCGTAGCCCCGGGCCGAGTGCTCGGGATCGGCGCCCATCGCGGTCAGGAAGATGATCGGTACGCTGCTGCTCCGGCCGCGCCGCTTGATGTGCGCCGCCGTCTCGTAGCCGTCCATCAGCGGCATCTGGACATCCATGATGATCACAGCGAAGTCGTCGTGGTCGAGCAGCGCCTTGAGCGCGTCCCGTCCCGACGAGACCGCCACCAGCTCCTGGTCCAGCGTCGACAGCACCGCCTTCATGGCCATCAGATTGTCCTTCTGGTCGTCGACGATCAGTACCTTCGGCAGGCTTCGCGCGACCGGCCCCGCCGTCGGGACCAGCGGCGGGAGACCGTCGCCGCGCTGGACCTTCTCCATGGCCTCCAGCTGCCGCTCCAGCAGCCCGCACCGCTGTTCGGCCCGGTCCCGCTGGAGCCGGGTCGCCGCCAGTTCCTCCGCCAGCCGCCCCACCTGGGCCTGGAGGGTGTCCCGTTCCCGTAAGAGATCCGATACGTCGGGGGCCGCCTCGGCCAGCCGGTCGGCCCGCTCGCGCTCGGCGCTCCGGTCCGCCTCCAGCTCACTGATGCGTACCTCCAGATCGGCGATCTGGTGCTGACGGTCCAGCAGCGCCTCGCCCAGGACGTCGCCGCGGACGGTCGAGCGGCGCGAGATCCGGTCGGCGTCGGCCAGCTGCCGCTCCAGCACCTCCACCGCCTGCCCGGGCGAGGGTGCCGAGGTCGCCAGCGCCTCCCGGTGGAGCCGGCGTACCAGCTCGACCGTCTGCGGGGTGACCGCCGTGCCCCGGTGCTCGGCGAGATCCGTGAAGAGGTCCATCACCACCTCCCACGGCGGCACCCGGGTCCCGTTGAGATAGCGGGAGAGCGTGCCGGGGTCCCGCAGCCGCCGTGCCGCGTACCGCCGTACGGAGACTCCCAGCGCCCGGAACAGCCCGCGCAGCTCCTGGGCGAGCGCCCGGGCCTGCGGAGTCAGCCCCGGGCCCAGCGCCTTCAGCTCGGTCACCCCCCGCACCCCTTCGGCCACCCCGCTCACTCCCTCAGCCACGGCCCTCGCCTCCGGTCCCGGCCCCGGCACCCGCCGTGTCCGCGCCGCCGGGCCGCTCGGCCGGTCCCACCAGCCGGTCGAAGAACGGCACCGCGAGGCCCGAGGCGGCGAGTCCGCACAGCACGCTGCGCGCCGTGCCCTCGCCCGCGACCCCGGCGAGTACCCCCGCCCCCACCCCGGCGAGTACCGCGAGCAACAGCACGAGGGTGGCTCTCAACGACAGCAGCGGGCGCTCCATGGCGTCCCTTCCTTCCTACGACGCCCCACCGGACGCGGCGGGGGCGGGCCCCTCCGGACGGGTGCCGGAAGGTGAGGCACAGCATGGGGCGCGGCCGGGGTGTTGCGCCGCCGGAGCCCGGTGACTGGCAACGACACGACCATCGGGTGTGTGCCGCCCCGTGCCGTGCAACACCGCGTCGCCGCAGGTCCGGTGGGGTTCGACAGGTCCGGCGCCGGGCCGGGGTCGCCGGTGTTGCCGTGCAACGCGCCCGGCGTCGCCCGACAACGGCCGAACTCGGTTGTGCGCCGGGGGCGTGCGGATGTGCATTACGCTCCGCTCGATCGGCGACCGAGGAGGCTGACGGGATGACGGAACCGGCGAGAGCGGTGGAAACGGTGGAAACGGCCCGAGTCGCGGGCGCGGCGGACGCGGGGGAGCCCGCCGGGCGGAACGGGACCCTGAGGTGTGCCGTACTCGACGACTATCAGGACGTCGCCCGGTCCCTCGCCGACTGGGACCGGCTCGGCGACCGGGTCGGGACCCGGTTCCTGCGCGATCCGCTGCCCACCCACGACGCGGTCGTCTCGGCCGTCGGCGACTGCGAGATCGTCGTGATCATGCGGGAGCGCACCCCCTTCCCCGCCGAACTCCTCGCCCGGCTGCCCCGGCTCCGGCTGCTGATCACCTCCGGGATGCGCAACGCGGCGATCGACCTGGCCGCGGCTGCCCGGCACGGGGTCACCGTCTGCGGCACCGCCAGCAACCCGGAGCCGCCCGCCGAACTGACCTGGGCCCTGATCCTCGGACTCGCCCGGGGCGTCGCCGTGGAGAACGCCGCCCTGCGCTCCGGCGGCCCCTGGCAGCAGACCCTCGGCGCCGATCTGCACGGCCGCCGGCTCGGGGTCCTCGGCCTCGGCAAGATCGGGACCCGGGTCGCCCGGGTCGGTGCCGCGTTCGGGATGGAGGTCGCCGCCTGGAGCCGGAACCTCGACCCGGAGCGCGCGGCGGCCGAGGGCGTGATCCCGGCCGGGTCCAAGGAAGAACTGCTGGAGACCAGCGACTTCGTCACCGTCCATCTGGTGCTCGGCGACCGCACCCGGGGTCTCGTCGGGGAGCCCGAGCTGAGGCGGATGCGCCGTACCGCCTTCCTCGTCAACACCTCCCGGGCGGGCATCGTCGACCAGGAGGCGCTGCTGCGGGCGCTGCGCGAGGGCTGGATCGCGGGCGCGGGCGCGGATGTCTTCGCCACCGAACCGCTGGCGGCGGACGATCCGTGGCGTACGGCCCCGAACTTCCTCGGGCTGCCGCACCTCGGCTATGTGACCCGGCGCAATTACGAGGGGTACTTCGGTCAGGCGGTGGAGGACGTCGAGGCGTTCCTGGCGGGGCGTCCGGTCCGGGTCCTGGGCTGACTCGGGGGCGGCGGCGAGGACGCGCCGGGACGCCCGGCGGCGGCAAGGGCCGGGACTCCGCCGCCGGGCGCAGGCACCCCGCGCGCGTGTGAGTGCGGAGTGGCGCCGACACTAAATGGACTAGACCAGTGCGTCAATAGTCCGTCCCGGCCGTTCCCGCGACGCGGGGCGCCCGGCCGCCTGCCTCCGGCTCCTCGGCGCACCGCCCCGGGATCCGGGCCCGCCCCGGCGGCCTGCTGTTGTTCCCGGCCTGCGGCCCGTGCGTGGCCGGTCGCGCGGTTCCCCGCGCCCCTGGTCGCCCTGCTCGCCGCCCCGGTGGACGACGGCCCCCTGCCAGGGGCCGGGAGTGGAAGAGCTTTTGGGGCGCGGACAACCACAGGCGGGGCGCGGGCCGGGAGCAACTCCAGGCCGCCGGGCGCGGCCCGGAAGTCCGGGGACCGGCGCGGCCTGTGAGTCAGGCCACAGCGAATCCTCCATTCGGCCCACAGTGCCCCGTGGCACACTGGGGCCTGTATCAGCAGCAGCGCACTCCGGGGTCGGTGCAATTCCGAGCCGGCGGTTAAAGTCCGCGACCCGGCCATCGCCAGTGGCCGGTTGACCAGGTGAAACTCCTGGACCGACGGTGAAAGTCCGGATGGGAGGCAGTGCGCGGCGGGCGGCCCTTCGGGCCCGTCGGCCGTACGGAGCTGATCGCCGCCCTTCTCTGGGCCGGCGGTCGCCCGTCCACGGCCCGGCGCGGCCGTGTTCACGAATGGACCGCGCGTCCTTCTGTCGTCATCGACAGGCCCCGGAGTCCGTGCCCGAGAGGCAGGAGGACCCGGTGGCGACCGCAGCCGACACCGCCGCCATGCGCCGAGCGATCGCGCTCGCCGCCCGCGGCCTCGGCTCCACGAGCCCCAATCCCGTCGTCGGCTGTGTCGTCACGGACGACACCGGCCGGATCGTCGGCGAGGGCTATCACCGCCGCGCGGGCGGACCGCATGCCGAGGTCCACGCCCTCACCGACGCCGGTGACCGGGCCCGCGGCGGTACCGCGTACGTCACGCTCGAACCGTGCGACCACACCGGACGTACCGCCCCCTGCGCCCGCGCCCTGATCGAAGCCGGGATCCGCCGGGTCGTCTACGCGGTCCCCGACCCCACCCCGCAGGCCACCGGCGGCGCCGCCACCCTGCGGGCCGCCGGGATCACCGCCGAGGAGGGGCTGCTCGGGGCCGAGGCGCGGGACGGGAACACCGCCTGGCTCACCGCCGTCCGGACCGGCCGCCCGCATGTGCTGTGGAAGTACGCCGCCACCCTCGACGGCCGGATCGCCGCCGAGGACCGCACCAGCCGCTGGATCACGTCCCCCGAGGCCCGGGCCGACGTCCACCGGCTGCGGGCCGAGGCGGACGCCGTCGTCGTCGGCTCCGGCACCCTCGCCGCCGACGATCCCCAGCTCGCGGTCCGCGGCGTCCCCGGCGCCGTCCAGCCGCTGCGGGTCGTCCTCGACAGCCGGGCCACGATCCGCCCCGGCGCCCGGGTGCTCGACGACACCGCGCCCACCCTGGTCGCCGTCGGCGAGGACGCCGACACCGGCGGGATCCTCGGGGCCGATGTCGTACGGCTCCCGGCCGCCGGCACCGGCACCGGGCTCTCCGTCCCGGCCCTGCTGGCCGAGTTGTACGGGCGGGGCGTCCGCTCCGTCCTCCTCGAAGGCGGCCCCACCCTCGCCGGTGCCTTCGTCGCGGCGGGCGCCGTCGACCGGGTCGTCGGCTATCTGGCCCCCGCCCTCCTCGGCGCCGGACCCGCCGCCCTCACCGGCGCAGGAATCGGCACGATCGCCGACGCGTTGCGTCTCGACATGACCGAGGCCGTCCGGATCGGTCCCGATCTGCGGATCACCGCCGTGCCCGCCACCACACCCAAGGAGCGCTGAGAGTGTTCACCGGAATCGTCGAAGAACTGGGCCGGGTCACCGCCGTCGAGCACCTGGGCGACGCCGCCCGCTTCCGGCTGCACGGCCCGGTCGTCACCGACGGCGCCCGGCACGGCGACTCCATCGCCGTCAACGGCGTCTGCCTCACCGTCGTCGAGACCGCCGACGGCGAGTTCACCGCCGATGTGATGGCCGAGACCCTGAAGCGCTCCAGCCTGGGCGCCCTTGAGCCCGGCGCCCGGGTCAATCTGGAGCGCCCCACTGCCGTCGGCGGACGGCTCGGCGGCCATATCGTGCAGGGCCATGTCGACGGCGTCGGCACCATCACCTCCCGTACCCCGTCCGAACACTGGGAGACCGTCGAGATCGCCCTCCCGGCCCAGCTGGCCCGCTATGTCGTCGAGAAGGGCTCCATCACCGTCGACGGGGTCAGCCTGACCGTGGTCGACGCGGGCGACGACCGGTTCACCGTCAGCCTCATCCCGACCACCCTCGCCCTGACCACCCTCGGGGTGAAGGGCCCCGGAGACCCGGTCAACCTGGAGGTCGACGTGATCGCCAAATACGTCGAGCGGCTGCTCGGCGCCCGTACCGGAACCGGGGAGAGCGCCCCGTGACCGCCTCCTGGCTGAACGCCGAGGCGTTCACCGCCTTCGGCCAGTCCATCATGTGGTCCGACATGATCGGCAATGTCATCGGACTGCTCGCCCTGGCCCTCGGCTGGCGCCGCTCCATCTGGACCTGGCCCGCCCAGCTGGCCTCCGGCGCGGTCCTCGTCACCGCCTACGCCTCCGCCCAGCTCTCCGGCGGCGTCGGCAAACAGCTCCTGGTGATCGCGGTCGCCGTCTGGGGCTGGCGGCAGTGGACCCGGGGCGAGCGGCTGGCCCGGGACGGCTCCGTCGCGGTCCGCTTCGCCACCTGGCGCGAGCGCGCCCTCCTCGCGGGCGGCGCGGCCGTCGGCACCGCCGCCGTCGGCGGGCTCTTCACCCTCTACCCGTCGCTCTCCTGGAGCCCCTGGGCCGATGCCTACATCTTCGTCGGCACGGTCGTCGCGATGATCGCCCAGGCCCGCGGACTGGTCGAGTTCTGGTTCGCCTGGCTCCTGGTCGACATCGTCGGCGTACCGCTCGCGTTCAACAGCGGGCTGGCCTTCTCCGGCCTGGTCTACCTGATCTACTTCGCCCTCGTCCTGTGGGGACTGCGCGACTGGTGGCTGCGCTCCCGTACCCCCGTACCGGAAGGAACACCGGCATGATCCCGGCACCCACGTGGTACTCCACCGACAATGTCGAGGACTTCGCCCTCGACCCCGTCGAACAGGCCGTCCGCGAGATCGCGGCGGGCCGCCCGGTCGTGGTCGTCGACGACGAACGCCGGGAGAACGAGGGCGATCTCGTCATCGCCGCCGAGAAGGCCACCCCCGAGATCGTCGCCTTCATGATGCGGGAGTGCCGGGGGCTGATCTGCGCCCCGATGGAGAGCGACGAACTCGACCGGCTCGACCTCCCGCAGATGGTGGAGCGGAACACCGAGTCGATGCAGACCGCGTTCACCGTCTCCGTCGACGCCGCGCCCCGCTACGGCGTCACCACCGGCATCAGCGCCGCCGACCGCGCCACCACCCTGCAACTGCTGGCCTCCGGCACCGTCGAACCGTCCGACCTGGTCCGGCCCGGCCATGTCTTCCCGCTCCGGGCCAAGCCCGGGGGAGTGCTCGCCCGCCCCGGCCACACCGAGGCCGCGATCGACCTGGCCCGGCTCGCCGGACTCCGCCCCGCCGGGGCGATCGTGGAGATCGCCGGTGCGGACGGGGTGATGCTGCGGCTGCCCGAGCTGATCCCGTTCGCCCGGCGGCACGGGCTGACGATCATCTCCATCGAGGACCTCATCGCGTACCGCAAGGCCACCGAACCCACCGTCCTGCGGGAGGCCGAGGTCGATCTGCCCACCGCCTTCGGCCGGTTCACCGCCTACGGCTACCGCTCGGTCCGCGACGGCGTCGAGCACGTCGCCCTGGTCCACGGCGATCTCTCCGACGACCCCGACGACGTCCTGGTCCGGGTCCACTCCGAATGCCTGACCGGCGACGTCTTCCACTCCCTGCGCTGCGACTGCGGCCCCCAGCTCCAGGAGTCCCTGCGGCGGATCGCCGACGAGGGCCGGGGCGTCGTGGTCTACCTCCGCGGCCACGAGGGCCGCGGCATCGGGCTGCTGCCCAAGCTGCGCGCGTACGAACTCCAGGAACGCGGCGCCGACACCCTCGACGCCAATCTGGAACTCGGCCTCCCCGCCGACGCCCGGGACTACGCCGCCGGGGCCGAGATCCTCGCCGACCTCGGGGTCCGCGGACTGCGGCTGATGACCAACAACCCCGACAAGATCAGCGCCCTCGCCGGCCTCGGGCTCACCGTCCACGGCCGGGAGCCGATGCCGGTCCAGGCCGGTGAGCACAATCTGCGCTATCTGCGGACCAAGCGCGACCGGATGGGTCACGACCTGCCCTGGCTCGACCCCTCCGCCGTCTCCGCCTGCGGCAATCAGTGACCCCTTCCGTACCACCGGCTCCATCCGTTCCACTGGTACCGGATACCGGGTACCGGATCGGCCGAACCAGTCGAAACCAGGCGGATCGGCCGAACCATCCGTACCTCCGCACCACAGGCATGACCCGTTCCACCCGATCGATCCATCCGACCTCCCGAGGAGAAGCGTGAGCGGCAAGGGCGCACCCGAACTGTCCGTACGGAACTGCGGAGACCTCCGGGTCGCCGTCATCGCGGCCCAGTGGCACGAGAAGGTCATGGACGGCCTCGTCGACGGCGCCCTGCGCGCCCTGCGCGAGCTGGGCATCGACGAACCCACCCTGCTGCGGGTCCCCGGCAGCTTCGAGCTGCCCGTGGTCGCCAAGGTCCTCGCGGGCCGCGGCTATGACGCCGTCGTCGCCCTCGGCGTCGTCATCCGCGGCGGCACCCCCCACTTCGACTACGTCTGCCAGGGCGTCGCCCAGGGCCTCACCAAGGTCTCCGTCGACACCGGGGTGCCCATCGGCTTCGGCGTGCTGACCTGCGACACCGAGGAGCAGGCCCTCGACCGGGCCGGGCTGCCGGGATCCCGCGAGGACAAGGGCCACGAGGCCGTGACCGCCGCCGTCGCCACCGCCGCGACGCTCCGTTCGGTGAGCGAACCCTGGCGCTGAGCGGCCCCCCGGACCCCGTACCCTGAGACCATCATGGCGAACACGACCCGCAAAAGCTTCGAAGAACTCTTCGCCGAGCTGCAGCAGAAGGCGGCGACCGGCGACCCCGCGACCTCCCGCACCGCCGAACTGGTCGGCAACGGCGTCCATGCCATCGGCAAGAAGGTCGTCGAGGAGGCCGCCGAGGTGTGGATGGCCGCCGAGTACGAGAGCAAGGAAGCCGCCGCCGAGGAGATCTCCCAGCTGCTCTACCACGTCCAGGTGATGATGGTGGCCAAGGGGATCTCCCTCGACGACGTCTACGCCCATCTCTGAGCCGGGCCGTCGCCCGCCGGCGGGCCGGGGGCCGTCCCCCGGCCCGTTCCGCTCACCCGAGCCCGTGCCCCGGTCCTGAATCCAGAAGCCCCGAAGTCCTGAACTCCCGAAGTTCCGAAGTCCCGTAATCCCGTACGTCACGTAAGGAAGCCGATCCCATGCTGCGCATCGCCGTCCCCAACAAGGGCTCACTGTCCGCACCCGCGGCGGCGATGCTCCATGAGGCGGGCTACCAGCAGCGCAAGGAGTCCAAAGAGCTGGTGCTCGTGGACCCGGAGAACGAGGTGGAGTTCTTCTACCTCCGCCCGCGCGATATCGCGATCTACGTCAGCTCCGGACGGCTCGACATCGGCATCACCGGCCGTGATCTGCTGCTGGACTCCGGCGCCGACTCCGAGGAGATCCTCGAACTCGGCTTCGCCCGCTCCACCTTCCGCTACGCCACCCGGCCCGGCACCGCCGGCGGCCCGCAGGACTTCGGCGGGATGACGGTCGCCACCTCCTACGAGGGCATCGTCGCCCGGCACCTGGCGGAGAACGGGATCGACGCCTCCGTCGTCCACCTCGACGGCGCCGTGGAGACCGCGATCGAGCTGGGCGTCGCCCAGGTCATCGCCGATGTGGTGGAGACCGGTACATCGCTGCGGAACGCCGGTCTGGAGGTCGTCGGCGACCCGATCATGACCTCCGAGGCCGTGGTGATCCGCCGCCGCGGCGCGGGCACCGACGACCCCAAGATCCAGCAGTTCCTCCGCCGCCTCCAGGGCGTCCTGGTCGCCCGCGCGTACGTGATGATGGACTACGACTGCCGGGTCGAGCACCTGGAGCAGGCCGTCGCCCTCACCCCCGGTCTGGAATCCCCGACCATCTCCCCGCTGCACCACGAGGGCTGGGTCGCGGTCCGCTCGATGGTCGCCGCCAAGGAGGCCCAGCGGATCATGGACGACCTCTACGACCTGGGCGCCCGCGCCATTCTCACCACCGCCATCCACGCCTGCCGGCTCTGAGGAACCCCGTGACCATGTCCGCATCCGCGTCGTCCGCCCCCGCCCCGGCCGGGCCCGCCGGGCCGCCCGAGCTCCCGGTCACCTTCCGGCCCCACCGCACCCGGATCGTGCTGCTCTCCGTCGGCGCGGTGATGTTCGCCGTGATCGCCGGGACCGGACTCGTCCTGGAGAAGCTCAGCCTCGGCGAGCGGATCAGCTTCGTCACCACCGCCGCGGCCTTCCTCTTCGTGCTCTGGCTGCTGGCCCGCCCGAAGGTGGTCGCCGACGACGAGGGTGTCACCGTCGTCAACTTCACCCGCACCCGCAGGCTGGCCTGGGCCGAGATCGTCCGGGTCAATCTCCGCCGGGGCGACCCCTGGGTCTTCCTCGACCTCAGCGACGGCAGCAGCGCCCCGGCCCTCGGCATCCAGCCCGGCATCGCCCGGGAGCAGGCCATCGCCGACGCCCGCGCCCTGCGCGCCCTGGTCGAGGCCAGGAGCACCGCCGGGACCGAGTGACCGTACGCCCCCGGTACGATCCCCCGGGCCCGGGGGATCGTACGACCCCGGGACCGGACGGTACGGCCCCGGGAGACGCCCCGCTCATGGCGCGGGCGGCTCCCCGGGGCCCCGGTCCAGCGGTCCGCGCCCCGACAGCACCTCGCCGTACGCCTGCATCAGATCCGGCAGCCGCAGCGTCGACAGATCCTCCCGGGTCGGGGTCCCCGGATAGCCGGAGAGCCGCAGATCCCGGTAGGCACAGCTCTTCTCGTAGAGCGTCCGCAGAAAGCGGCCGTTGCCCAGCTCGTCGACCCACCGCTGGTCGACCACGTGGCCGCAGATGGAGCGCAGCTCCTCCACCGCCTCCTCGTCCCACCCGTCACCGTTCTCGGCCGCCAGCACCTCACCGATCCGGGTCAGTTCCAGCGGCCGGTACGAGGGGAAGTCGACCCGGGTGGTGAACCGCGACGCCAGTCCCGGATTGGCGGCCAGCAGCCGGTCCATCCCCTCGGGATAGCCCGCCAGGATGACCACCAGATGGTCCCGGCTGTCCTCGGCCCGTTTCAGCAGCACCTGGAGCGCCTCGTCGCCGTAGGCGTCGCCTTTGGCGTAGCCGGAGTTCGAGAGGCTGTACGCCTCGTCCACGAAGAGCACCCCGCCGAGCGCCGAGTCGATCAGCTCATTGGCCTTCACCGCCGTCTGGCCCAGGAACTCGCCGACCAGATCGGAGCGCTGGGCCTCCACGAGATGGTCGCCGCCGAGCAGCCCCAGCGCGCAGAAGACCCGGCCCAGTATCCGGGCGACCGTGGTCTTCCCGGTCCCGGAAGGGCCCGAGAAGACGAAGTGCCGCTTCGGCGGCTGGACGGGCAGCCCCTGGTCGGCCCGCAGCCGGGCCATCTCCAACTGCGCCGAGAGCGCTTTGACCTGCCGCTTCACCGGCTCCATCCCCACCATGCGCTCCAGCTCGGCCAGCGCCTCGGCGAGCAGCGCCGGGTCGGTGGGTCCCGAGGGGCAGGGGGGAGCCGGGGCCGGGGCCGACCGCGTGCCGCCCGGCGGCTGCGGTCCCGGGGCGGGCACCGGGGGCGACACCGTGCCGGACGGCTGGGCGGCCGCCGGGTCGGTCCCCGCCCGGGGGCCGTCCGGGGCGGTTGTGTCGGCCTCCGCGTCCGCGGTCTCCTGTCCCGGCCCGTAGCCGGCCAGGGAGACCGCGAGACCGGCCCCGGAGGGGGTGTCGTAACCGGCGGCCAGGGCGGCGGCGACCCCGTCGCCCCCCAGTGGATCCAGCGGGTCCATCCCGTCGTACTCGGCGATCGCCGCCAGCCGGGCGGAGGTGTCCATGAAGCCCGGATCGACCCGGTGCACGGCCCGGTACAGCGGCAGGGCCGCCGCCGTCCGCCCGGTGCCCTCATGGGCCCGGGCCAGCCAGTACCGCAGCTCCTTGCGCTGCGGCTGCTCGCTGCGGCAGCGCATCAGCGCCGTCGACAGCAGCGGCTCGGCCTGTCCGTACATCTCCAGCCTGACCCGGGCCATCCCGGCGAAGAGACCCGCCTCGATCCCCAGCAGCGGATCGTTCACCAGCGGCTCCGTATGCCGCACCAACTGTTCCCAGTCCTTGACCAGATAGGCGCGGCAGGCGTGCAGAAAGCGCACCTGGGGATCGGTGTCGACCGGCGGCAGCCCGGCGAGGGCGCGGTCCAGTTCCGGTACGTGGCGGCCGTCGAGCCAGTGCGAGGCGTGCGCCAGCAGCAGATCCCGCGGGCTCTCCAGCACCGGCTGCACCCACCAGCCGAGCCAGTACCAGGAGTTGAGCGTCCGGCGGTGGCGGGCGCGCTGTTCGCCGAAGCGGTCCCGGGCGCGGTACATCCGCAGCAGGGCGTCGGTGGTGTCGACCCGCAGGGCGTGCAGCCCGAGCCAGCCGTCGGCCATTCCGGGATCGAGCCGGACCGCGGCCCGGAACTCCTCCTCGGCCTGGGGATAGGCGCCCATCGTGTACGCGTCCACTCCGCGTACCCAGGCGAGATCGGCCGGGGCCGGAGCGCCCTGCGTGCCGAGGTCCATCAGGTCCCCCATAAGTACACCGACTGAACCGCCTCGGCGCCGGACGACGCCGACCTACGGGGACGGGAAGCGGTCCCACGCGAGGGAATCGTACCCGCGCGCGGTCACCGGGCTTAAGGGCACGGAACCCATCGCGCGGCGGTGACCGAGGGTTAGGGCACCCGGGCGACGGATGGCGCGGGAGGGGCGGCCGAGGGCAGAACGAAGCCCCCGATCACGGGGGAACAACCGGGGGCTTCGCGTCTGCGGCGGCTCGGAAAGCCGCACATTGAGAACGTAAGACCTGTACACCCCCCGGGTCAAGCGGAGTTCAGGCACTCGTGAGGCGGATTCCCGACACCTTTGTACGACCGGGAGCGATGGTCACCCTATGTGATGAAGTGATGCTCTCATGCGGTCGCGGAGGGTCCCGGGAGCACCCGGTATCCCTCATGGCACTCCCGTATCAGAGTGTCGGCATAGGGGCGGGACGGATCGGCCAGGAAATGACCGGTCTCGGCCACGGTCCAGGAGTCCCAGAAGGCCGAAAGTCCGATGCCGTCCCGGTCGCGGCCCCGGGGCCAGGACTCCTCGGGCGCCCGTTCCATCCAGAGCAGCCGGGCCAGCCGGGGCCGGAGCGCGGCCCGGCCCGCGCCGACGCCCTCGATCAGGATCACGGGGGAGGGCGGCAGGGCGCGTGGCGCGGTGAAACGGCGCGTGTTCCAGTCGTACGGCTCGTAGTGCGCGCGCACGCCCCGCGAGAGGGGTTCGATCACCTGGTCGAGCAGTCGCCCGGTCCAGTCGAAGTACGCCTCGTGACTGGCGAGGTCGTCGAGACGGAGCACCCCGACCGGGGTGTCCGTACCGCCGGGCGCCCGGGCGGCGAGCGCCGCCGCGAACCGTCCGGTGAAGGTGCTCTTGCCGGATCCGGCGTGGCCGTCGACCGCGACCAGCCGGACCGGGCCGCAGGACGGCTCCGCCGCGTACACCTCCCCGGCCAGCCGGTCCAGCGTGTGATCCATGGGTCCAGCCTAAACGTGGCCGGTGGCGGGGGAGCGGTCGCCAGTGGTCCGACCAATGTTGGTGCGCGGCCCGGGCCCCGGAACGCTGGCCCCGGGGGCGGCGGCCGGGTGATAGTGGGCCCGTCGCGGTCCGGCGGACCCGGTCCGGCGGATCTCGCCGACACCGGGAGCCCCACCGGTCCACCGATGAATCCCGCTCCGCCGCCGGTCGTTCCGGGTTCCGTTTCCACCCGGCCGTCCCGGCGTTCGTCAGCGCCGTCTCCGGCGGCGCGTCCGACTTTGGGGGTCACCATGGCCAGAGCCACCACGCGCAGGACCGTGCTGGGCGCCGCGATCGCGGCCGCCGCCGGCGCGGGGGCCTTCACCGCCGCCACCCGGGCCGCGGCCCTGCCCGCGCCGTCCACCGCCCCGGCGTCCCCCGCCGCCGCTTCCGCGCGGACGGCCCGGCTCGTGGACAACCGTTTCTGGACCTCCTACACCGACTGGCGCCGCGGGGAGGCCGACGGGGCCCGGGTCGTCGCGGGCCGCCGCCCCGGTATCGCGTTCGGCCGGCCGGCCGGGGTCGCCGACTACACCGATCCGCACACCGGTCGCTCCGAACCCTGGGAGTACGCGGTCTGGGTCTCGCCCGAGCACCGCCCCGACCTGCCGGCGACCGAGATCATCCCCTCCTGGAACGCCCACACCCCGGCCGGGACCTGGCTCACGGTCGAACTCCGCGGTACCTACGCCGACGGCGCGAAGACCCCGTGGTTCGTCCTGGGCCGCTGGGCCGCGGGCGACGGCGACATCCGCCGTACGTCCGTCGACGGCCAGACCGACGGCCGGGCCACCGTCTGGACCGACACCCTCTCGGTGGACGACGCGGCGAGCGGTACCCGGCTGGTGGCGTACCGGCTGCGGCTCACCCTCCACCGCAGGCCGGACAGCCGGGCCACCCCCACGGTCTGGCGGCTGGGTGCGATGGCCTCCGATGTGCCGGATCGTTTCACCGTGCCGGAGACCACCCCGGGACCCGCCCGTGAGCTGGCCGTACCGCGGTACTCCCAGAACATCCATACCGGCCGCTACCCCGAGTACGACAACGGCGGCGAGGCGTGGTGCAGCCCCACCTCCGCCCAGATGATCATCGAGTACTGGGGCCGCAAGCCCACCGCGGACGAACTGGCCTGGGTGAACCCGGCGTACGACGATCCGCAGATCTGCCACGCGGCCCGGTTCACCTACGACTACCAGTACCAGGGCTGCGGCAACTGGCCCTTCAACGCCGCCTACGCCGCGACCTACCCCGGTCTGAACGCCGTGGTCACCCGGCTCGGCTCGGTCACCGAACTGGAGCGTCTGGTCCGGACCGGGATCCCCGCCATCACCTCCCAGTCCTTCCGCGCGGAGGAGCTGACCGGCGCGGGCTACGGCACGGCGGGCCATCTGATGACCGTCATCGGCTTCACCCCCGACGGCGATGTGATCGCCAACGACCCGGCGTCCGACGACAATCCCGCCGTCCGCCGGGTCTACCGGCGCCGGGAGTGGGAGAACATCTGGCTCCGTACCAAGCGCTACGACGCGGGCGGCCGGGTCAGAAGCGGAACGGGCGGGGTCTGCTACCTCTTCTGGCCCGAGCGGCCCACCCCCGCCCAGCGCCGAGCCCTGGCCGCCCACGGCATCCACTGAGCCAGTGGCGCCCCGGCCGGTCGTCCACCCGTCCGGGCCGCCGCCGGGGCGACGGCGGCGGCCCGGTGGGCGGCGGCGAGACTCTCGCGGGAGCCGTCGAGGCCGACGGCGACGGGGGCCGGGTCCACGGGGCCTCACCTCCGGCGGGGGCCGGCGGCCGTGCCGGGGGTCTTCGCTCCGACCGTGATCCGGGTGTCGACGGCGACCACTCCGTCCACCGCGTGACAGAGCCGTTCGGCGAGCGTGACCAGGGCCGGGTCCGGCACGGTTCCGGTGAGCGCGACCCGGCCGTCGTGCACCTCGGCGGTGACCGAGGAGGCGATCCCGAGGGCGTCCGCGAGGACATCGGCCCGGATCTCCTCGCGGATCTCCTCGTCCCGCCGGAGGAACACCCGTAGGACGTCCGACCGGCTGATGACGCCCACCAGCCGGTCGGCTCCGTCCACGACGGGGAGACGCTTGACGTTCTGCGCCGTCATCAGCCGCGCCGCCTCTACGACGCCCCACTCCGGGCGGGCACACACGGCCGGAGCCGACATCAGCTCTTCCGCCCGGGAGCCCTCCGCCCTGACCAGGTCCCACGCCGGGACGTCCGGCAACGGGACCAGACCGGCGGCGTCCGGCCGGTCGGCCGTCTTCGGCAGCAGATCGGCCTCCGAGACCACCCCGATCACCCGTCCCGCCGCGTCGACGACCGGAACGGCGCCGACCCTGTGTTCTGCGAGCTGCCTGACGACGTCCTTGAACGGCGTGTCGCCGCGTACCCGTACGACCTCCGTGGTCATGAGGTCGGCGACGGTCCGGTGATGCAGCATGCTCCCGCTCCCCTGCGACGGTGGTGGGGCGCCTCACCATCCAGCTTCCCAGGGGTGCGCCCGGTCCGCATCGGGCCGGCCCGCCCCACGGGGCCCGGTCCGGGGCATCCCGGCCGTCGGCGCCCGGGCACGGACGGTGTCCCCGCTCCGGGGCGACGGGAGGCCTTCTCCGCCTCCCGCTCGGCCCACGCGCGGTGCGCCGCCCGGGACCGCTTCTCCGCGCCCCACAGGGCCTCCCCGCTCCCGGCACACCACGGCCGGGTGGCGCGGCCCCGGGCCGGGCGCCGGGCCCCCGGTTGGCGGAGGACGGGCGACCGCCGCAGAGTGGAAGGGCGCCGGCCCGCCAGTCCCTCGCCGTCCGGGCGTCCGGAGGCACGCGCCGCCGGAGCGGGAGAAGCCCCTGATGTCCGATGCGCTCACCACCGACCTGTACGAGGTCACCATGGCGCTCTCGTACCTCCGCGAGGGCATGACGCGAGCGGCGACCTTCAGCCTGTTCGTCCGGAATCTGCCGCCCGAGCGCGGCTTCGCGGTCTGCGCGGGCGCCGAAGCCGTCCTGGAGTTCCTCCGGGAGTACGAGGTCGGCGATGCCGATCTCGAAGCCTTCGCCGAGGTCCTCCAACGCCCCGCCGCCGACCTGGAACCCCTGCGCGGTCTGCGCTTCACCGGGGAGGCTCGGGCGGTACCCGAGGGGCGGATCGTCCTCGCGGGCGAACCGCTGCTGGAGATCACCGCGCCGCTGCCCGAGGCACAGCTCGTCGAGACCCTCGTCCTCAACCGGCTCAACCACCAGACCGCCGTCGCCTCCAAGTGCGCCCGCTGCGTCCTGGCCGCCCGGGGACGGCAGGTGGTGGACTTCTCGCTCCGCCGCACCCACGGGCCGGAGGCGGGCTACCAGGCGGCGCGGCTGGGGGCGATGGTCGGCTTCGCGGGTACCAGCAATGTGGCCGCGGCCCACGCGGAGGACCTGCGCGCCGTCGGCACGATGGCCCACTCCTACATCGAGGCGTTCGGCTCGGAGGAGGCGGCGTTCCGGGCCTTCGCCCGTGCGCATCCCGGCCCGGTGACGTTCCTGGTCGACACGTACGACACCCTCACCGGGGCCGCCACCGCCGCTCGGGTGCTGCGGGACCTGGGCCTCGGGCCCGGTTGCGCGATCCGCCTCGACAGCGGGGACCTGGGAGCCCTCGCCGTTCGGTCCCGAGCCATCCTCGACGCCGCCGGGCTCCCCGACACCCGGATCGTGGCGAGCGGCGGCCTGGACGAGTACGCCGTGGACCGGCTCGTCCGCTCCGGAGCGCCCATCGACGTCTACGCGGTGGGGACCCGGATCGGGGTCGCGGCCGACGCGCCCTATCTGGACTCGGCGTACAAGCTGGTCGAGTACGCCGGGCGGCCCGTGATGAAGCTCTCCGCCGCGAAGGTCACCGCGCCGGGCCGCAAACAGGTCTTCCGGCGCCCGGGTTTCCGCGATGTGGTCGCCCTCTACGGCGAGGAACCACCGCCGGACGGCGAACCGCTGCTGGAGGTCCTGATGCGGGACGGACGGCGGACCGGCCCCCGGGCCGCGATGCGCGAGTCCCGGCGGCGGTACGAGCGGGATCTGGCCGCCCTGCCCCCGTCGGCCCGGACCGTCGACGCGCCCTCGGCCCCGGCGGCGGCGCTGTCGCCCCGGCTGGCCTGCCTCGCCGCGGAGGTGCGGGCGCGGCTGGAGGGCGCCGTACGGCGGCGGCCCGATCGCGGCGGCTGAGCCACCGGCAGCCGCCGCGATCGGGCCGCCGCGGATTCCCGCCGTGGCCGGTGACGCCCCGACCCGGTGCCCGGTGCCGGGGAGGGCCGTGCGGGGAAGGCGATGATCGAGAAGGGGCCGAGGTCAGGAGGACACCATGGCCGAGCAGGCAACCCCGCCCCCGCCGTCCGGGCACCGGATCCGGCTCTTCCTCGTCGACGACCACGAGGTGGTCCGCCGGGGGCTGCGCGACCTCTTCGAGGAGGAGCGCGGCATCGAGGTCGTCGGCGAGGCCGGGACCGCCGCGCAGGCCGTGGCCCGGGGCCCGGCTCTCCGTCCGGACGTCGCCGTGCTCGACGTACGGCTGCCCGACGGGGACGGCGTCACGGTCTGCCGTGAGCTACGGGCCCGTATGCCGGAGCTGGCCTGTCTGATCCTGACGTCCTTCGACGACGAGGAAGCCCTGCTGGACGCGATCATGGCGGGCGCGGCCGGCTACGTACTCAAGGAGATCAACGGGTCCGACCTGGTGACCGCGGTCCGCACGGTCGGGGCGGGGCAGTCGATGCTTGACCCCGCCACCACGACCCGGCTCATCCGCTCGCTGCGCGGGCCCGACGAGGAGCCGCCCCGGGACCCCAGGACCGCGGCGCTCTCCGAACGGGAGCGCGCCGTGCTCGACCTGATCGGGGAAGGGCTCACCAACCGGGAGATCAGCAAGAAGCTCTATCTGTCGGAGAAGACGGTGAAGAACCACATCTCCCGTCTGCTGGCGAAGCTGGGAGTCGAGCGCCGGGTCCAGGCCGCGGTGATCGCCGCGCATGTCCACGACGCCGAGGCGCGCGCCCGCGACGGCGCGGAGCGGGAGTCCTGACCGCCCGCCTTCCCTCCCTCACCCCGGCTATTCGCTGATCGGTACCGACCAGATCAGCCGGGTGCCCCGGTCGCCCGCCGGGGAGAGGGTCATCCACCCGCCCAGGGCCTCGGCCCGCTCGGCCAGGTTCCGCAGCCCGCCGGACCGCCCCGGAGCCGTACCGCCGATGCCCCGGCCGTCGTCGGTGACCTCGACCCGCAGCTCGCCGGAGCGCGCCGTCACGGCGACCTCCGCCCGGGAGGCCCGGGCGTGCCGGGCCACGTTGGACAGGGCCTCGCCGACGACGGCGACGGCATCGGAGGCGGTGTCCGGAGGCACGTCGCTGTCCACCAGGCCCTCCAGCCGGAGCGCCGGAGTGAAGCCCAGGGCCGGGACGGCGTGCTCCAGCGCCCGGACGGTCCTGACCCGCAGCCCGGCCGGGGCCGACGGGTTCTCCGTCTGCCGCAGCCCGAAGATCGTCGAACGAATGATCTTGATGGTCTCGTCCAGGTCGTCGATGGCCCGCACCAGCCGCTCCACCGCTCGCGGGTCGTCGACGATCCGACGGGCGCTCTGGAGGGTCATTCCGGTGGCGAAGAGGCGCTGGATGGCGAGGTCGTGCAGGTCGCGGGCGATGCGCTCGCGTTCGGTGAGCAGCGTCATCCGCTCGGTGTCCCGGCGGCGGTCGGCGAGTTCGAGGGCGAGGGCCGCATGGTCGGCGAAGGCGGACAGCGGCCGGGTCTCGGCGTCGGTGAGGGGTGGCCGCCCCGTGGCGCGGGCCAGGACCAGTACCCCCCGTACGGAGTCCCCGGAGCCCACCGGAACCGCGACCGCCGGGCCGAAGCCCTTCCAGCGGTCGGCCTCGGGGGCCGGACGATCGTCCCCGGCGAGGTTCGCCGTCGTCGTCCGGGCCCGGTCGGCGAGGGCACGGCCCGCCAGAGTCCCCTCCCGGGGCACCCGGGCCCCGGCGAACGTCCCGGCACGTTCGCCGAGCGCCAGCGCCACCCGCAGAGCGCCGTCCGCCTCCAGCAGATGGACGACGCCCAGGTCGGTGCCGGTGATCTCCCGGGCCCGCTCCACGATCTTCTCCAGCACCGTCGACTCCGGAGAACCCGAGAGCAGGGCGTTGGTGAACTCGGCGCCGGCGGCGAGCCAGCGCTCGCGGAACCGGACCTCCTCGAACAGCCGGGCGTTCTCGACGGCGATCCCGGCCGCCACCGCGAGCGTCGAGAGAACCGCCTCGTCCTCGGCGTCGAACTCGCCGCCGCCGCGCTTCCCGGTGAGGCGGAGATCGCCGAAGACGGTGTTCCGGACACGGATCGGCACTCCGAGGAAGGAGCGCACCGCCGGATGGCCCGGCGGGAAGCCGGACGACGCGGGATGCGCCGGGAGCTCCCCGGGCCGCAAGGGGGCGGGATGCCGGATCAGCTCGCCGAGCCGGCCTTGCCCCGACGGCGGATCGCCGATCTCGGCCCGCAGCGCGTCACTGACGCCCACCGGCACGAACTCGGCGAGCCGGTCGCCCTGCCCGACCACCCCCAGGGCGCCGTACTCGGCGTCGACCAGGACCACCGCGGCCTCCACGATGTCGTGGAGCACCTGCGGCAGATCCAGCTCGCGGCCGACGGAGAGCACCGCTTCGAGCAGGCCGTCCAGCCGGTCCCGGCCGCCCCGCACCTCGTCGATGCGGACTCGCACCTCACCGAGGAGTTCGCCGAGCCCCAGCCGGGGTGCCGGGTCCGTACGGCGTTCGTCCCCGCCCATGGAACCTCCGGGGGCTGACGGGCAGCGTCTGCCGAAGAGACTTCCACCGTAGCGCCGACCGGGGCCCAGGTCGCGCCGGAAGGGCGCGGGAGGGGGTCAGGAGGGTCCCAGTTCGTTGCTGATCCGCCGACCCGAGATCCGCCGGGGGGTGATCGCGAGCCAGATCGCCCGGTCCTCGCCGGCCCAGGCCAGCCCCGGTGCCCTCGCCTCCAGTTCCCGTACCTCCGCCGCGTCGGTGACGAACCGGCCCGGGCCCGTCGCCAGGATGCTCCAGCCCCGGCGGAAGGCGTCGTCGACGCGGTCGATCTCGAAGCAGACCTCCTGCTTCGCGGCTGCGGAGGGCGCGGAGCCCGGCGCGGTGCGGTAGAAGATCTCCCCCTCGGAGAAGAAGTAGTTGACCGGAGCGATCACCGGGCCCTCGGACGTCTCCACGGCCACCCGCCCCACTCCGCCCCGGCCCAGCAGCTCCCGGCACTCGGTCTCGTCCAGGACCTGGAGCGAGGCCCCCGCGGCGGCCTCGCCGGTGCCCGGCGGCTCGGTCGCCGACTTCCCCGTCAGCTCGTCGACGCCCACTCCGAGGGCGTCGGCGAGCCGCAGCATCACCCCGGTCCCGGGGGCACCGCCCCGCTCCTCGATGTACTGGATGTATCCGGGCACGGCGCCGCTGCGCTCGGCGACCTCCTCCCGGCTCAGGCCCAGCTCCCGCCGCCGGGCGGCGAGCCGTCGGCCGAAGTCGGTACGGTGTCGCGGACTCTCCGCGGTCATGGCGATCCCCTCTCAGGCCGGTACGACGGTGTCGTGCGGGACGCCGCCGAGTACCACCTTGAGGGCGCCGGTGTCGGCGGCGCGCGCGAAGACGTCGTACGCCTCCGCCATCCGGCCCAGTTCGAAGCGGTGGGTCACCAGGGACGACGAGGAGAGCGTGCCGTTGCCGAGCAGCCCCAGCAGGAGATCGGTGGAGAAGGTGTCGACCAGGCCCGTCGTGATCGTCACGTCCTTGATCCACAGATCCTCCAGATGCAGGGTCGCGGGCCGGCCGTGGACCCCCACGTTGGCGACCCGGCCGCCGGGGCGCACCACCCGGGCGCAGAGCTCGAAGGTCTCGGGCAGTCCCACCGCCTCCACGGCCACATCGGCTCCGAGCCCGCCGGTGAGATCGGTGATCAGCTGTTCGGGCTGCTCGTTCCCGCTGACGGTGACATCGGCGCCGATCTCGCGCGCCGCCGCCAGCCGGGAATCCGCCACGTCCACCGCGATGATCCGGCCCGGGGAGTAGAGCCGCGCGGTGGCGATCGTGGCGAGCCCGATCGGCCCGGCGCCGACCACGGCGACCGTGTCACCGGGCCGTACCCGGCCGTTCAGCACACCGACCTCGTAGGCGGTGGGGAAGATGTCCGCCAGCAGTACGGCTTCGGCGTCGTCCACCGGGCCTGGCAGCTGGTGCAGGGAGAGGTCGGCGAAGGGGACCCGGACGTACTCGGCCTGCGTGCCGTCGATCAGGTGCCCGAGGATCCAGCCGCCGCCCCCCTGGCAGAGCCCGTAGCGGCGCTCACGGCAGAAGCGACAGCCTCCGCAGGGGCTGATGCAGGAGATCAGCACCCGGTCGCCGGGCCGGACCGTGCCGACCTGCGCCCCGGTCTCCATCACCTCGCCCACGGCCTCGTGTCCGAGTACCGTGCCCGGGGCCACTTCGGGTACGTCGCCCTTGACGATGTGCAGATCGGTACCGCAGATGGTCACCGCGTCGACGCGGACGACGGCGTCCGACGGGTCCCGCGGCGCCGGATCGGGTACATCGCGCCAGGCGGTCCGTCCCGGACCTTCGAAGACAAGGGCCTTCATGGCGGCGGCCTCGCTTCCTTCCGACTGTGCCGGTGCCACCAAGCCTGCCGCCGGTCGCCGGTGCCGTCCTTGGGCCGTCCGGGTCGGCCCTGACCCGGACGGCCCTCCCCGGTGCGGCCCGAGCGGAGGAGACTGACCCGTACGGCACGCGTACCGCCGTCCGTCAGCAGGCGAAGGGCCCCGCCATGAACCGAAGCCCGTTCCGGGTCCGGGACGTGATGACCGCGCGGGTCGTGGCCGTCGCGCCGGAGACCGGATTCAAACAGATCGCCGACACCCTCGAAGAGTGGCGGATCACGGCGGTGCCCGTGGTGGACGCCGACCGCCGCGTCCTGGGGGTGGTCTCCGAGGCCGACCTGCTGGCCAAGGAGGAGTTCCACGACAGGGACCCCGGGATGACCGACCCGCTGCGCGAGGGGGACCGCCGGGTCAGGGCGGGCGGCACCCGGGCGGCCGACCTCATGACCGCCCCCGCGGTGACCGTGGGGGCCGACGCGCCGCTGCCCGAGGCCGCCCGCCTGATGGCCCGGGGCGGGATCAAACGTCTGCCCGTCGTCGGCGCCGACGGGGTGCTGCACGGCGTCGTCAGCCGGTCCGATCTCCTCAAGGTGTTCCTGCGTACGGACGACGAGATCGCCGACGAGGTCCGGACGGATGTGGTCCGCCGGGTCTTCCCGGTCTCCCACCGGGGGGTGGAGGTCTCGGTGCGGGACGGTGTGGTGACCCTCTCCGGCATCGTCGCCGACGGGGCGCTCATCCCGCTGGCCCGGCGGCTGGCGCTCACCGTCGAGGGCGTCGTCGGCGTGGAGTGCGTCCTCGGCACCTCGCCGACCCGGGCCCCGCTCTGACTCTCAGAGGCCGGCCGCGCAGGGGGTCCGGGTCTCGCCGGGCCTTGCGGTCGCGACCCGGTCCCCGAGTTCGACCCGGACCGGCATCCGGTCCGAGCGGGGCACGGTGATCAGCGGCCGCCCCCGCTCCAGCCGCAACCGGGCCCGGGAACGCAGCCGCCCCGGCAGCCGGAGGGCGACCGGGCGGACTCCGGCGCCGTCCGTCCCCAGCCGGGCCGGATAGGCGCGCTCCTTGGCCGACGCGACCGCCCGGACCTGCTCTTCCGTCGGGCGCGCTCCGCGAGCGGAGGAAGTCGCGCGCTCCGTCGAGCCGGGACCTGCCGTCGACGTGGCGCGGATAGTCCCCGACGGCGTCGAACGGCCGCCGGGCCCCGTCCCCCTCCGCGGCGAGAACGGGCCGAACGCCTCCTTCCAGGCGGCGGCGTGAAGCCGGGCCGTGTCGGTGAGGACGCCGTCGGTGTCGAAGACCGCCGCCCGGATCCCCCGGATCCCGCCGTGCGGAGCGAGCCCGCCGGGCCGGGGGCCCGGGGGCGGTCGTCCCGGCCTCACCCGTGCGGTACGACGGCGACCGGCACCGGGACGTGGTGCAGGACCCCGTACGTCACGGATCCCGCGCGGGTGCCCACCGGGAGTCGTCGCTCCCGGCGCCCCACCACCAGCAGGGCCGCCTCCCGCGAGGCGTCCGACAGCAGATCCACGGGCAGCCCGGCGGCGGCCCGGGTGGTGACGTCGACGGCCGGGTGGCGCTCGCGCCAGGGCCGGAGCCGTTCCCGGAGGGCGGTGACCTCGCTCCGTGCGCGGTCGGTGGTAAGCGCGTCACCGGCGACCATGCCGAAACCGTAGTAGCCGGGGATGCGCCACGCGTGGACGGCCCGCAGCGGGCATCCGCGCCGGGCCGCGGTGTCGAAGGCGAAATCCAGCGGCGCGTCGGCGCCGTCCGAGACCCCCACCACGACCGGGCCGTCCCGGGCGCCCGGCGACCCGGTCCGCACGAAGACCAGGGGTGTGCCGGTCACCTCGCCGAGGAGCAGATGTCCGGTGGAGCCGACCAGATATCCGGACAGGCCGCTCAGCCCCTGGGAGCCCAGGACCAGGAGCGCGGAGTCCGCCGCCGCCCGCGCCAGGGTCTGTCCGGGCAGTCCGTCGATCTGCTCCACCGAGAGTTCCAGACCGGGACGGGCGTGCCTGATCCGGCCTTCGGCCTCCCGGGGGACCCGGGAGGCCCAGTGCTCCAGGGCCTCCCGCGCCTCGGCGGCCTCCGGCTCGGGGAACGGCTTCCGCCAGGCATGGACGACGCGGAGCGGCAGACCGCGCAGCTCAGCTTCGCGGGCCGCCCAGTCGGCGGCGGCGAGGCTCTGCGGGGACCCGTCGACACCGACGGTGACGGAGCGGGGCACGGGACACCACCTCCGGGAACGGGGCACCGTGAGCGGCCCTGACTCCAGGATGGGGTGGCGGCCCGCCCGGCGCGAGGCGTCGGCCGCCGGCCCGTCCGGCTCAGGGAGCCCACGGCTGGCGGAAGGGGCACGGGAACCGGAAGGTGGAGCACGAGGGTGGATGCCCCGTGGGCGGATCACCGGAGGTGAGGAAGGATGCACGCGAGTATCGGAGACCGTCTGGTGGTGGAGAGCGCCACCACCGGGGCGACCAAACGCGACGGAGAGATCGTCGGGCTGCACCACACCGACGGGACGCCGCCGTACGACGTGCGCTGGTCGGACAGCGGCAGGGTGACCCTGGTCTATCCGGGGCCCGACGCCCATGTGCACCACCACCGGGGCGGGGAGGGCGCGGCTCGCCGCCGGGAATGATCCGCCGCGCCTTCGTCCGGCCCCGGGGGCCGGACGCCCCTCCGGGGGCCGGACGGCCCATCCCCGGATCCCGCCGGGCGGCCCACTGTGGAGACAGGGGCCGTCGGCCCGCGCCGAGGAGGCAGCGATGAGTACTTCGCCGCACCGGGTGAGCGACGTCATGACGCACACCGCCGTGGCGATCGGCAGACACGCCGGTTTCAAGGAGATCGTCGAGCTGATGGACCAGTGGAAGGTGAGCGCGCTGCCGGTGCTGGAAGGCGAGGGCAGGGTCGTCGGGGTCGTCTCGGAGGCGGATCTGCTGTCCAGGGAGGAGCACCGGGACGACGGTCCCGCGACGGGCGGGCGACCGCCGGCCCGGCCGGACGAGGCCGCCGGGCTCACCGCGGAGGAGCTGATGTCGGCGCCCGCCGTCACGGTCCATCCCGACGCCGCACTGGCCGAGGCAGCGCGGATCATGGCCCGCCGCCGGGTCAAGCGGCTCCCCGTCGTCGACTCCCTGGGTCTTCTGGAGGGGGTCGTCAGCCGGGGGGACCTGCTGAAGGTCTTTCTGCGCCCGGACGAGGAGATCGCGAAGGACGTCCGGCACACCCTTCGCGACACCGTCCCGGGTACGGAGCGGGTGACCGTATCCGTACGGGACGGAAAGGTCACCCTGCACGGCCCTGTGGACGACCGGGCCCTGATCCCCCTGCTGGAGCGGGCCGTACGGGCTGTGGAAGGCACGGTCGACACCCGGATGGACCTCGGAACCGGCACCCCGTGAGCGATGCCCCGCGGGGGCCGCGCGGGGCGGCCCGGTCACCGGGGCCGGGAAGGCGATGACCACATGGGACCGACGACACCGGTGTCGGCGCTGATGAGCGCACCCGCGGTGACCGCCGCGCCCTCCGCCGCCGTCCGGGAGGTCGCCGGGCTGATGGCCCGCCACGGCGTCGGCGCCGTCGTCCTGGTGGACCACGGCCGTCCGGAGGGCATCGTCACCGATCGCGACCTCGTTCTGCGCGCCCTCGCCCGCGGCGCCGACCCGGGGGGTTCCGTCCGTGCGGTGATGTCGGCACCGGTGATCGCGGTGGACGTCGATGACGAGATCCGGGCGGTCTACGACGTCTTCCGCCGGAGCGGGGTACGCCGGCTGCCCGTCCTCGACGGCGCCGGGATCGTCGGCATGCTGAGCGTGGACGACATGTTCCTCGACGTCTACCGGAGGATGTCGGATCTCCTCAGCGGCCCCGTGGCCGGGAGCGTGCTGGAGGAGCGCTACCGGCGGAACGGCGGGCCCGGACCGCCGCACCGGGCAGGCTAGGCCGTGTCGTCACGTTCCCGCCTGGCCCGCGACGCCCGGCACGCGCGCTCTCCCCCGTAGTCCTTCGGGCGCGGTAGGTACCCCCGGCGTTGCCGGGATTTCCCCAGTACGTCCCGTACGAGGGAGACCGCCCCCCCGGCTTCGCCGGGGGACCCCCACCGCCGTCGCGAATTCGCGCGCACCGGACGCCGCGAGCCCCGCCCTCCGGGCGGACGGCGCCATTTCGACGACACGGCCTAGGAGCCGCTGGCGGGAGCCGCCGCCCAAGCGGCGGCCTCGTCGAGCGCGTCGTAAGGGAAATGACGTACCTCGGCCCGGACGAAATGGTTGGCCAAGGGCGGTACGAGACCGGCGAGCCCGCTTTCGGCGACCAGGGCGATCCTCCGCACCCTCCGGTGGTGGTCCCGGACGAAGCGCAGATGGCGGAGGAGACCGCCGATGTTCTCCCAGCCGGGAAACGTCCGGGCCCGGATCACCACGCCCGCCAACTCCTCATGGGTCTCCAGCCAGGAGTCGACGGTGAGGGCGAGGGCGTCGAAGTCGGCGGCGCGCAGCGGCTGATCGACCTCGATCCGCAGAACGGGGGAGCCGGGGAGCAGCCGGTGGGAGATCCCGGGCCCCTCGGGGAGCGAGGCCAGCCAGCTCAGCGCCCCGACCCGGTCGCGCAGCGGAACGGCCTTCACCGGACAGGGCATCAGAAAGCCGCTCAGCCGGGTCGCTTCCCGGATCCAGCCGATGTCGGTGACGATCGCGCACCCCTCGAACAGCCGGGTGGCGCCGATGCCGACCCGCAGGTCCTCCCACGCCGCACCCGGGGTGAAGGACTCGAAGCCGGAACCGAACTCGCACAGCATCCTGATCCGACGGCCCTCGGCCCGCGCCGAGTCGATCAGAGGCTCGATCACGCTCTCGTAGTCGTGTCTCGACACGACCCCGACCGCCTTCAGCGCGTCGACCCCGGCGGGCGCACCGCCGATCCGCTCCAGCATTCCGCTCATCCCTCCGGGTCGGCCCCGACGGCGCCGGTACCCGCTCCCGCCGCCCGTCGAACGCCCGCGGGCGGCGGATCCGGCGGTTCCGTCCGGGGCGGTCCAGCCGATGGACCCGGGACCGACCGTACGCCCCGAACACCGGGGGCGCACCGCGACCGCCCGGGCACGGTCCCCGCCGACGGCGGATCCTCGGACTCCTCCCGCAGCCCCGGTCGCCCCCGGCCGGCACCGGTGACGAGACCCAGGTCACTGCCGTCGAGCGGTCCGGGTGGCACTGTGTTCGGGACGTACCGGGAGGCTTCACCGGATCCGGGACGTGTCACCGAGCCGACCGACCGAGTGGGACCGCCATGACCGCTGCCGCCGCCTCCGTACCCTCCCCGTCCGCCGCCCCGGCCGCCCGCGCCGGGACCGGCGGCCCCGGCGACCGGGCCGATCTGCTGGAGCAGATCCTCGGCTGGACGCTGGTCGTCCTCGTCGCCGTCCTGGTCACCCGGCTGGGCCTGCTCTGACAGCACTCGGCCGCCACCGTCACCGGGTGATTTCCCGGTCGTACCCCGGCCGGGAAATCACCCGGTGACGGCGGTGCGCTGATCGGGCATACTCAACGCGCCGACCGCCGACATGGGGCCTTTCCGCGATCCGGGAAGGCAGCATCGGCACGGCAGAAACCGGTGGCGCGCGCACACCCGTCGACGCGTGGCACCGCAGCGCCCGACAGGGAGGAGAGCGCGCTATGTCCGACCGTGCCCCGCAGCCGGTGGAACGTCAGCTGCCGACCGAGGAGGCCGGGGAGCTGATCGCCCTGGCCCGTGAGATCGCCCGGCGGGAGATCGCCCCGCGCGCCGCCGACGAGGAGGACGCCGGGCACTTCCCGCGCGACACCTTCGCCCTGCTCTCCGAATCCGGACTGCTCGGCCTCCCGTACGGCTCCGAGTACGGCGGCGGGGAGCAGCCGTACGAGGTCTACCTCCAGGTACTGGAGGAGCTGGCGGCGGCCCGGCTCACCGTCGGCCTCGGTGTCAGCGTCCATTCGCTGGCCTGCCACGCCCTCGCCGGATACGGCACCAAGGAGCAGCGGGCCGAGTGGCTGCCCGCGATGCTGGGCGGCGGTCTGCTGGGCGCGTACTGCCTCTCCGAGCCGTCCTCGGGCTCGGACGCCGCGTCCCTGCGCACCCGGGCCGAGCGCGACGGCGACGACTGGGTGATCACCGGTACCAAGGCGTGGATCACCCATGGCGGGATCGCCGACTTCCATACCGTCTTCGCCCGGACCGGCGGCCCCGGCGCCCGGGGGATCACCGCCTTCCTGGTGCCCGGCGGGGCCGAGGGGCTCGTACCGGCCGCCCCGGAGCGGAAGATGGGGATGAAGGGGTCGCCCACGGCCCAGCTCAGCTTCGACGGTGTCCGGGTCCCCGACAGCCGCCGGATCGGAGACGAGGGGCAGGGGTTCGGGATCGCCCTGGCGGCGCTGGACGCGGGCCGGCTGGGGATCTCCGCCTGTGCCGTCGGGATCGCCCAGGCCGCGCTGGACGAGGCGCTGGGCTATGCCGCCGGACGCCGCCAGTTCGGCCGGCCGATCGCGGACTTCCAGGGGATGCGGTTCCTGCTCGCCGACATGGCGACCAAGGTGGAGGCGGGCCGTGCGCTCTATCTGACCGCCGCCCGGCTCCGGGACGCGGGACGGCCCTACTCCCGGCAGGCGGCGATGGCCAAACTCTTCTGTACGGACGCGGCGATGAGCGTCACCACCGACGCCGTGCAGGTACTGGGCGGCTACGGCTACACCGCGGACTTCCCCGCCGAGCGGTACATGCGCGAGGCGAAGGCGCTGCAGATCGTGGAGGGGACCAATCAGATCCAGCGGATGGTGATCGCCCGTCATCTCACCGGTCCCGAGACCGGCTGAGGCGGGGCGTGGAAGGGGCGGGCGGCCGGCCTGCCCCTGCCGAACGGCCGGGCGGTGGTCCGCCCGGTCCCGGTGGTGGCGGGGCGCCCCGGTCCGTGGAGGGGGTGCCCGGCGCCGTCGTGGCGGCCGGGTTCAGGCCGCGCGGTCGCGCATCGCGGGCAGCCTGCGCAGCGGTCGCGACTCGGGGCCGCCGACGTGCGAGAAGGGCTGCATCCGCCAGTCGAGGCCCTGGGGGAGGGTCAGCAGCAGGCCCATCTCCTGCTCCTGGGGCTCCGGGCTCTCGTCGGCCGAGCGGGCCTCTGCGGCCGACCGGCCGGTGCCCGCGCACACGGTCAGCCCGAACGGGTTCCAGGGGGTGGGGCAGAGGGCGTGTTCGGGCAGTACGTCCTCATCGGCGAGCAGTGCGATCGGCTGTGCGCAGTCCGGGCAGACGACCCGGAACATCTCGAAGGTCTCGTACGCGTTCACCTCGTCCAACTCGACAGCCCTCCCGGAGTCCGCGGACCCTGCCGCCTCCGCCGGATCAACGGGCTCCGGTTCGGTACGGCCACTGCTCTTGACACTCTGCATGGAGAATCTCCCCCTCGGGTGGGCCGACCTGGCTCGTGTGGCCTCGACCACACCAAGCACTTCCCATCCGAAGTGCTGGATAACCATCCGGTTACGGTCAAGACCATTCCAATCTTGTGGCGTTCGTCACATCGATCGGCCGGTTCGGCCGTCGGGCCGCCGGGCGGTGTGCCGGAACCCCCGCGGGCAATTAAGTTGATGCGCATGGAGGAGTTGGATCGTCAGATCGTCGAGTTGCTCGTCAAGGACGGGCGGATGAGCTACACCGACCTGGGCAAGGCCACCGGCCTGTCGACCTCGGCGGTGCATCAGCGGGTCCGCCGTCTGGAGCAGCGGGGTGTCATCCGGGGCTATGCGGCCGTCGTCGACCCGGAGGCCGTCGGGCTGCCCCTGACGGCGTTCATCTCGGTCAAGCCGTTCGACCCGAGCGCGCCGGACGACATCTCCGAACGCCTGGCGGGCGTCGCGGAGATCGAGGCGTGCCACAGCGTCGCGGGCGACGAGAACTACATCCTCAAGGTCCGGGTCGCCACCCCGGCCGGTCTGGAGAACCTCCTCACCCGGATCCGTACCCTCGCCGGGGTCTCCACCCGGACGACGGTCGTCCTCTCCACTCCCTACGAAGCCCGCCCCCCGAGCCTCTGACCCCCCGTCCGGCCTCCGGGGCCGGGTCCCGCGGGCACCGTCCTCCGGGCGGACGGCGCCGCCCTCCGGACACGGCCTAGGCTGGGCGCCATGAGTGATCGCACCGCCCCCGTTCCCGGCGCTCCCGACGTTTCCGAGCGGACCGTTCTGCTGCGCGGCGGCGAGGTCCACAGCCCCGCCGACCCCTTCGCCACGGCGATGGTCGTCGAGCGGGGACACATCGCCTGGGTGGGATCCGAGGGGGCGGCCGACGCCTTCGCCGACGGCGTCGACGAGACCGTCGACCTCGCCGGGGCGCTCGTCACCCCGGCGTTCGCCGACGCACATGTGCACACGACCGCCACCGGGCTCGCGCTCACCGGACTCGACCTGTCGGGCGCCGCCTCCCTCGCCGACGCGCTGGCGCTGGTACGGAAGCACGCCGCCGCCCACCCCGGCGACGCGGTCCTGCTCGGCGGCGGCTGGGACGCGGCCCGCTGGCCCGAGCGGCGGCCCCCGTCCCGGGCCGAACTGGACGAGGCGACCGGCGGACGGCCGCTCTATCTGCCCCGGGTCGACGTCCACTCGGCCGTCGCCACCACCGCCCTCCTCGACCTGGTCCCCGGCGTCACCGGGCTGACCGGCTACCACCCCGGGGCACCCCTCACCGACGCCGCCCACCACGCCGTACGCGCCGCCGCCCACGGAGCCGTCACCCCCGCCCAGCGGACGGCCGCCCAGCGTGCCGCGCTCGACCGGGCCGCCGCCCTCGGCATCGGCACCCTCCACGAGTGCGCCGGGCCCGAGATCTCCTCCGAGGCCGACCTCGCCGGACTGCTCGCCCTCGCCGCCGACGGCCCCGCCCCCCGGGTCGTCGGCTACTGGGCCGAACCCGTCGCGGACGCGAAGGACGCCGAACGGATCCGCGCCCTGGGCGCCCTGGGCGCGGCGGGCGACCTCTTCGCCGACGGCTCCCTCGGCTCCCACACGGCCGCTCTGCGCGCCCCCTACGCCGACGCCGGCCACGCCGGTAAGGCCCACCTCGACGCCGCCGCGGTCGCCGCCCATGTCGCCGCCTGTACCGAGGCCGGGCTCCAGGCCGGATTCCACGCCATCGGCGACGCCGCGCTCACCGCCGTCGTGACCGGCGTACGGGCCGCCGCCGGCCGGCTGGGCACCGCCCGGATCAGGGCCGCCCGCCACCGGGTCGAACACGCCGAACTGCTCACCCCCGAACACATCGCGGCCTTCGCCGAGTTCGGGCTCACGGCCTCCGTCCAGCCCGCCTTCGACGCCGCCTGGGGCGGCGACGAGGGCATGTACGCCGAACGGCTCGGCGTCGAACGGGCCAGGACCCTCAATCCGTACGCCGCCCTGCTGCGCGCCGGGGTGCCGCTGGCGCTCGGCTCGGACAGTCCGGTGACCCCGCTGGACCCCTGGGGCACGGTCCGGGCCGCCGCCTTCCACCGCACGCCCGAACACCGGATCTCGGTCCGGGCCGCCTTCACCGCCCACACCCGGGGCGGCTGGCGGGCCGTCGGCCGGGACGACGCGGGAACCCTGGTCCCCGGAGCGCCCGCCGACTACGCCGTCTGGCGGACCGGCGACCTGGTGGTCCAGGCCCCCGACGACCGGGTGGCGCGCTGGTCCACCGACCCCCGGTCCGGCACCCCGGGGCTGCCGGATCTGACCCCCGGAGCCGAACTGCCGTTCTGTCTGCGCACAGTAGTGTCGGGACAAATCATCTTTGATCGTCTGAATGGGTGACGTCCGGACATTTCGCTCAACGGCCCGGCCTTCCGGGCTCTCCGCCGCTACCTGCGAATCTGCGGCGCCGGTCGGGCGAATTGGGCAAACCGCCCAGATCGCACGACTGTTGACACGGAGCGCCCAGGGGCGGGTAGGTTCGGCCGAGTCCACCACAGGACGTCCGACCGGACGAGCATCCACACACGTCTCGAACGCCGCTGGGTCATGGGGCAGCGCACCGCACCGGAGCGCTGCCACTGGGAGCCAGGTCCAGCGCCCGCGCCTCGGGGGCGAGGGAAGGTTTCAGCCGGTCGGCAGGTGTGACCCGGATAGGGGTCCGGCGTTCAGTAGACAACGGCTCTCGGTCGATCCGCAGCCAGCGGGTCCCAGGTCGGCCCGAAGGACGCCGGTCCCCGATCCGTCCGCCCCTCGCCTCCGGTGCCGCCGGCCGCCCCCGGAACCGTCCCGGCGGCCCTTTCCCGACACCCCATATCCCGAGCCGCCGCTGCCCGCCGCCCCGCGATCGCTAAGGTGGGTCCCTGTGCACGACATGAAGGGGCAGCAGTGAACGAGGGTGCTACGGACCGCGGGGTCCAGAGGCGGTACGGGCCACTCGGCCGGGCCTTGGTGATCATCCCGACCTATAACGAGGCGGAGAACATCAAGAAGATCGTGTCCCGGGTCCGGGACGCGGTACCGGACGCGGACGTGCTGGTCGCCGACGACAACAGCCCCGACGGCACCGGAAAGCTGGCCGACGAGCTGGCGGCCGAGGACGAACAGGTCCATGTACTCCACCGCAAGGGCAAGGAGGGCCTGGGCGCGGCCTACCTCGCCGGCTTCTCCTGGGGCCTGGAGCACGACTACGGCGTACTGATCGAAATGGACGCCGACGGCTCCCACCAGCCCGAGGAGCTGCCCCGGCTGCTGACCGCGCTCAAGGGCGCCGATCTCGTACTCGGCTCGCGCTGGGTCCCCGGCGGCCGGGTGGTGAACTGGCCGAAGTACCGCGAATTCCTCTCCCGGGGCGGCAGTACCTACTCCCGGCTGCTCCTCGGCATCTCCATCAGGGACGTCACCGGCGGCTACCGCGCCTTCCGGGCCGAGACGCTGCGCGGCCTCGGGCTCTCCGAGGTCGCGTCCCAGGGCTACTGCTTCCAGGTCGATCTGGCCCGCCGGGCGGTGGCCGCCGGCTACCACGTGGTCGAGGTCCCGATCACCTTCGTCGAGCGGGAGCTGGGCGACTCCAAGATGAACCGGAACATCGCCGTCGAGGCGCTGTGGCGGGTCGCGGGCTGGGGTCTGTCGGACCGGGCGAACCGTGTCCGGGGCCGGTCGGCCCCCTGACGCGCCCCGGAGCCCCCGCCCCGGCCGGAACGGCCCGTACGGGACCCGTAAGGGCTCGTCGGGCTCGTACGGGCGGGAAACCGCCCGGGAGCCGACCGAAGATCACCCGGCCGTGCCGGAGCGGTGCCCGCCCAGGCACACTGGGGGCATGACGACCGGCCCCGTGCCCCCGACGGCACCCCAGAGCTCACGTGTCCGCAGGCTGCTCCCCTTCGTCTCGCTCGGCTGGCTGGCGCTGGAGATCTGGCTGCTGATCCTGGTCGGCGGGGCGATCGGGGTGCTCCCGCTGTTCGCGCTGCTGATCGCCCAGGCCGTGGCCGGCGCTGCGATCGTCAAGCAGGCGGGCCGCAACGCCTTCCGGAACCTCAGTGAGACCCTTCAGCGGGCCCAGCGGCCCGGGGCCGACCCGGCGAAGGCGCCGGAGTCCTCGGGGAACGGCTTCCTGATGCTCGCCGGGGTGCTGATCATGTCCCCCGGGTTCGCCTCCGACGTCATCGGTCTGGTGCTGCTGGTACCGCCGGTCCGCAAGGCGCTGAGCCGGTCTCTGGAGCGGTCGATGGAGCGCCGGATGCGGGCCGCCGCGCCGGGCACGATCGGCGACGCCTTCAACCAGGCCAGGATGCACCGTCCCGACGGCAAGGTCGTACCGGGCGAGGTCGTCGACCCGGCCCCGGCGCCGCCGTCCGCCCGGCCGGAGGAGGCCGACCGGCCTCCGAAGATCATCGAGGGCCGGGTCATCCGTCCCGACGAGCGCCCGTAGGGCCTGCCCGGTGAACAGCGGATCGCGAGGCGGCGAGTAGAGGCACCTCTCCGCGCCGCCGTGCCCGAGGGGAACGCGGGGCCGGTCGGCGAGGCCGGTGAGGCGGAGCCGGTCGGGGGCGCCGTGAGTGCCGGTGGCGCTGGGGGCCCGGCGCCGAAGGCATAGGGGGCGGAACCGCGTGACAAGCCCCTGCCGGGCCGCCCCGGTCGTCGGAGCCATTGGGCCGTGTCGTCACGTTCCCGCCTGGCTCGCGACGCCGGTACGCGCGCTCTCGCCCGTAGTCCTTCGGGCCCGGGAGGTGCCCCCGGCGTTGCCGGGGTTTCCCGAGTGCGTTCCGTACGGGGGAGACCGCCCCCTGGCTTCGCCGGGGGACCTCCATCGCCGTCGCGGATCGCGCGCACCGGACGCCGCGGGCCCCGCCCTGCGGGCGGACGGCGCCATGGTGACGACACGGCCCAGGGGCCGGGGCGGCGGTGCGGCTGCCCTGAGCGGGGCGGAGGCCCCTCTCCCGGCCGTACGGGTGTCCCGGCGTCCGGGCGGCCCGCGCCACCGCCGTGCGGCCGTAGACCGGACGCGGACCGTACCGGAGCCTCCCCGCGTCGGCCCGGCCCTCGTCGGCGGAGGCCGGGACGCTCCGGCGTCGGCCCGTCGGGGAGCGCGAAAGCAAACGCCCGCGGGCCGGGTCACCAGAAGGTGACCCGGCCCGCGGGCGTTTCGATGGTCGCCGAAGCCGCTCGAGCTATCCGTCCGTACCGTCAGACGGTCCGGACGGACGGGCTCACGCGGACTTCCGGCTGTCCCGCGGATGCACCGCGATATTCATGGCGCCGGAACGCAGGACCGCCAGCCGCTCGGCCAGGACCTCCTCCAGCTCCTCGCGGGTCCGCCGCTCCATGAGCATGTCCCAGTGCGTCCTAGCGGGCTTGCCCTTCTTCTCCTCGGGGCCGTCGCCGTCCACCAGGAGTGCCTGGGCGCCGCACGCCTTGCACTCCCACTCCGGCGGAATTTCCGCCTCCACCGAGAACGGCATCTCAAAACGATGTCCGTTCTGGCATGCGTACTCCACCGCCTGGCGCGGGGCCAGATCGATGCCGCGGTCCGTCTCGTAGCTGGTCACCACGAGTCGCGTGCCGCGGAGAGCTCGCTCACTCATGAATCGTGCCTCCCGGGCTTGTCGCCCACAGGACAGGTGTCGCTGTCGTCGTCATCCGGTCAACGTCCGGTCGGCCGTAAAGATTCCCGTTCCGGGTCATGCGTCGCCCGTCGTGCCGCTGCTTCCCCCGTGTTGGGGTACCCGCCGACGCCCGGTTTGTCACATCTGGCAGAAAGTGTCACCCAGTGATGTCGCTTTCACCGTGCGCAGTAACGGTCCGCCTGGCAGGCCAAACGCGTACACTACCGGCCTTTCACTTCAAGGTCTAAATCCGGTCCGGTACGGGATTGCCCGCCGCGGCCACCGCGCGCCGCAGCGGCACCCTCGCGAGCAGGACGAAACCGATCGCGAAGAAGGCCACCAGGGAGAGGATCGCGTCCCGGTAGCTCCCGGTCAGCTGGTACGCGAGACCGAAGACGAGCGGTCCCAGCCAGCTCAGCCCCCGGTCGCTCAGCTCGTACGCGGAGAAGTACTCGGCCTCCTTGCCGCGCGGCACCAGATGGGAGAAGAGGGACCGGGACAGCGCCTGGCTGCCGCCCAGGACCAGGCCGATCGCCGCCGCGAGGCCGAAGAACCAGACCGGGGCCCGGGCGGGCAGGAAGTAGGCCGCCGCCAGGATCAGGGTCCAGACGCCGAGCGATCCGAGGACGACCGGCCGCGCCCCGTACCGCCGGGCCAGCCGCCCCATCCCCAGCGCCCCCGCCACGGCCAGTACCTGCACCAGCAGGACCGCCACGATGAGCGTCGTCTGGCCGAGATCCAGCTCCTCCTGGCCGTAGACCGACGCCTGGGAGATCACGGTCTGGATCCCGTCGTTGTAGACGAGATACGCCAGCAGGAACGAGAGCGTCAGCGGATGCCGCCGCATGTCCCGCAGGGTGGCCGCGAGCTGCCGCAGCCCGCCCGCGCCCGCGGCCCGCTCCCCGGGCGGAATCCTCCGGTCCCGCAGCCGCCGCAGCGGGATGAGGGTGAACGCGCCCCACCAGAGCCCGGCCGAGGCGAGACAGATCCGTACCGCCTCCGACTCCGACAGGCCGAAGCCCTCGTGGTTCCCGTACAGCACCAGATTGAGTACCAGGACCAGGGCACCCGAGGTGTAGCCGAAGGCCCACCCCCGGGAGGAGACCGCGTCCCGCTCGGCGGGCTCCGCCAGCTCCGGCAGATAGGAGTTGTAGAGCACCATCGAGACCGCCAGCGCCGCATTGGCGACGATCAGCAGCGCCGCCCCCAGCAGATAGCGGTCCCCGTCGAGGAAGAACATGCCGGTCGTCGCGGCCGCCCCGGTATAGGCGGAGACCGCCAGCAGCGGCTTCTTCCGGCCAGTACGGTCCGCCCACGCGCCCGCCAGCGGCATCAGCACCACCGCGAGCACCAGCGACACGGAGACGGCGTAGGCGAAGAGGGAACCGGCCCGGACGGGTATCCCCAGGGGATGGACATAGCCGTCGGCCCCGGCCGCCGCCTTGGTGACCTCGGTCAGATACGGCCCGAGGAAGACGGTGACGACGCTGGTGGAGTAGACCGAGCAGGCGAAGTCGTAGAAGTACCAGCCGTGCCGCTGCCGGGCGAGCTCCCGCCCGTCCGGGCCGCCGTTCCCGTCCCGGTTCCCGTCTCCGGCACCGTTCCCGTTCTCACCGCCGTGGCCCGCCGGTTCCGTGATCTCGGCGACCATGCCGCGCCCCCCTCGTCTCTCGTGGCGCGGACGCGGCGGATCAGACCCAGGCTCCCCGTTCGGTCAGCACCGCGCGCAGCGTCTCCAGATGATCGGTCATGATGCCATCCACGCCCAGGTCGAGCAGGGCCCGCATCCGGGCGGGGTCGTTCACCGTCCAGACATGGACCTTCAGCCCCCGCCGCCGGGCCTCGGCGACGAATCTCCGGTCCACCACCCGGATCCCGCCCCGGTACTCCGGGACCTGGACGCAGACCGCGCCGGGGCGCAGCGGCGCCGGGATCCGGAGCGACCGCAGCCGCAGTCCGACGACGCCCCCGACGCCGTACGACGTCGCCAGCCGGGGGCCCGCCACCCGGGCCGCCCGGGCGATCCGGCCCTCCGAGAACGAGCCCGCGCAGAGCCGGTCCCACAGATCCGCCCGCCGGACCAGTGCCACCAGCGGTTCCACCGCCGACTCGGCCTTGAGGTCGACGTTCCAGCGGGCCCAGGGCAACTCCTCCACCAGTTCCTCCAGCAGTACCGGCGGCTCGACCCCGCCCACCCGGGCCCGCCGTACCTCGGACCAGGGCAGCTCGGCGATCCGCCCCCGGGCGTCGGTGACCCGGTCCAGCGTCTCGTCGTGGAAGGCGACCAGGCGGCCGTCGGCGGTGGTGTGGACATCGGTCTCGAACCAGCGGTAGCCGAGGGCGGCGGCGCGCCGGAAGGCGGTGAGGGTGTTCTCCAGACCGTCGGCCGCCCCGCCCCGGTGCGCGAAGGGCACCACCGAGGGGTGGTCGAGATACGGATGGGTCCGGGGCGGGGGAACGCTGCTCACCGCCGCAGTATCACCCGGTCCGGGGTGCCTTTGGCCACGACCCGGCTGGTGGCGTCCGGCTCGGGAACGGCGAAGATCCGGAGGAAGAACTGGGCCAGCGGGCCGATGGCCAGGGTGTAGGCGATGGTTCCGACACCGACCGTGCCGCCGAGCAGGAAACCGGTGGTGACCACCGTCACCTCGACGATCGTCCGCACCAGCCGGATCGACAGGCCCGTCGCCCGGTGCAGTCCGGTCATGATGCCGTCCCGGGGCCCCGGACCGAACCGGGCCGCGATGTAGAGGCCGGTCGCCACCCCGTTCAGTACGATCCCGGCGACCGTCACCGGGATCCGTACGGCCAGGCCCTCCGGCTCCGGCAGCACCATCAGCGCCCCGTCCATGACGAAGCCGATCACCACCACATTGGAGACCGTGCCGAGACCCGGGCGCTGCCGGACCGGGATCCACAGCAGCAGTACCAGGGCGCCGACCGCGGTCATGACCACCCCCATGGAGAGCCCGGTGCGCTCGGAGAGCCCCTGATGGAGGACGTTCCACGGTTCGAGGCCGAGCCCGCCGCGGAGGATCAGCGCGCAGCTGACGCCGTACAGCACCAGTCCGGCGTAGAGCTGGGTCAGCCGGCGGGCGAGCCGTCGGCCCCCGGGGGCGGGCGGTGCCCCGGCCGTGCCGTCCGCCGTGCCGCCGGTCGTGCCGTCCACCGCGGCGCCCCGGTCGCCGGCGGTGTCGGCGGAGGGTGCCCGCTCGTCGGCGGGAACGTTCCGGCGATCGGCGGGGTCATGCCGCCGGGTTTCCTCGGGCACGGGCTCGGTGGACACGGTTGGCCCCCTCCTGGTCTCAGTGGACTGACTTATGTCACCCTGTGGCCATGGGCTGGATGCCAGCCATGGCCAATTCGCGGAAGGTGGACTGATTTCCTTGTCCCGGTGGACTTCTGCCGTCGGTGCGGCCCAGCTCGCCCGTCAGCTCGCCGCCCAGCAGCCCCGCCCGGCCGGGCCCGGCACCCGCAAGCCGCCCGCCTACCGGGCCCTCGCCGACGGGATCCGGGTCCTCGTCCTGGAGGGCCGCGTCCCGGTCGCCGCCCGGCTGCCCGCCGAACGGGAGCTGGCCCTGGCGCTGGCCGTCAGCCGGACCACCGTCGCCGCCGCGTACGAGGCGCTGCGCACCGAGGGCTTCCTGGAGTCCCGCCGGGGATCCGGGAGCTGGACCGCCGTACCGGCGGGCAATCCGCTGCCCGCGCGCGGCCTCGAACCCCTGCCGCCCGAAGCCCTCGGCTCCATGATCGACCTGGGCTGCGCCGCCCTCCCCGCCCCCGAACCCTGGCTCACCCGGGGGATACAGGGCGCCCTGGAGGAGCTGCCGCCGTACGCCCATACCCACGGCGACTACCCGGCGGGCATCCCCGTCCTGCGGCAGCTGCTCGCCGAGCGGTACACGGCCCGCGGCATCCCCACCATGCCCGAACAGATCATGGTGACGACCGGCGCGATGGGCGCCATGGACGCGCTCTGCCATCTCTTCGCGGGGCGCGGCGAGCGGGTCGCCGTGGAGTCCCCGTCGTACGCCAACATCCTCCAGCTGATGCGCGAGGCCGGGTCGCGGCTGGTTCCGGTGGCGATGCTCGAAGGGCTCGGCGGCTGGGATCTGGACCGCTGGCGGCAGGTGCTGCGGGAGGCCGCGCCCCGGCTGGCGTACGTCGTCGCCGACTTCCACAACCCCACCGGCGCGCTCGCCGACGAGGAGCGGCGGCGCGGACTGGTGGAGGCGGCCCGGTCCGCCGGGACCGTACTCGTGGTGGACGAGACCATGACCGAGCTACGGCTCGACGAGAAGACCGACCAGCCCAGGCCGGTCTGCGCCTTCGACCCGGCGGGCAGCACGGTGGTGACCGTGGGCTCGGCCAGCAAGGCGTTCTGGGCGGGGATGCGGATCGGCTGGGTCCGGGCCGCTCCCGATGTGATCCGCTCCCTCGTCGCCGCCCGCGCCTACGCCGACCTGGGCACCCCCGTCCTGGAGCAGCTCGGCGTCAACTGGCTGATGCGGACCGGCGGCTGGGAGGAGGCGGTCGCCGTCCGGCGCGCCCAGGCCCGGGAGAACCGGGACGCGCTGGTCACCGCGGTCCGCCGCGAGCTGCCGGAGTGGGAGTTCACGGTGCCCGCGGGCGGGCTGACGCTCTGGGTGCGGACCGGCGGGCTGTCGGGGTCCCGGATCGCGGAGGCGGGGGAGCGGGTGGGCATCCGGGTACCGTCCGGTCCCCGGTTCGGTGTCGACGGGGCCTTCGAGGGGTTCGTACGGCTGCCGTTCACGGTCGCCGGGCCCGTCGCCGACGAGGCCGCGACCCGGCTGGCGGCGGCGGCCCGCCTGGTGGAACGCGGCGGCACGACGGGCACGGAGCCGCAGCGTACCTTCGTGGCCTGACGGGGCCTGGGCGGCCGGCTGTGGGGGTCCGGCCGCGTCCGGCTGCCCACGGGGTAGTCGTCGGTCCGCGGACCGTGCGTGGTTGCTCGCGCAGTTCCCCGCGCCCCTGAACACCTTCACCTGAGCCCGCCGACAGGGGGAGAGTATCCAGGGGCGGCGGGGAACTGTGCGACAAGCCGGTTGCGATCCGAAAGGCACCTTCGGGCGCCGGGCGCGGCCGGAACCCGTAGTGCCGGCCGCCCGAGGCCCCGTCAGCTGTCCGCCGGGAGCGCCGCCGGGATCTGGGGCCGTACGTCCGGCGCCGGGTCCGGCAGCTCGTCATGGCGTTCCGGCAGCAGATCCAGTACGGCCTCGCGGCTGGTCTCGTCGGTCGCGTCGTCGTACGGGTCCGGGGTCGCCGGTACCTGGATCCGCAGTACGGGACCGGTGCCGAGCCGGGCGTAGCCGCGTCCCGGCGGGACCTGTGCGAGCGGGGTCGTCGGCGGGCCCTCGCCCAGGACCTCGGCGATCCGCCCGGCCGGCAGGGGGCCGAGCGCCACCCGGGCCCTGGTGTGATCGCGTACCGCGTCGGTGAGGCAGTCCAGGGAGTCCGCCTGCTCGGCCACCACCACGATCACCTGGGCCGCCCGGCCGTGCCGCAGCGGGATGCGCAGCAGGTCCTGCGGGTCGGGGCGCTCGTCGGCGGCGGCCGGATGCGCCAGGGCCGACGGCCGGTCCACCAGGATCCACAGCGGCCGCCGGGTGTCGGGGGGCGCGGGCAGCCCCGCCCGGCGGGCCCGGTCGGCGGAGATCAGCCGCCGCTCGGTCTCCCGGGCGGCCCGGTCGAGCGCCGCGACCGCGCCGTCGGGGGTGCACTCGACGGCCACCACGCCCACCCGGCCGGCCAGGAACGCGTACTCGCCCGTACCGCCGCCTTCCACGATCAGGACGTCGCCGCCGTGCCGGAGCGCCTGGACGGCGATCGACCGCAGCAGGGTCGAGGCGCCGCCGCCGGGGTCGCCCACCACCAGGAGATGCGGTTCGGCCGAGCGGGGGCCGGTCCGCCAGATCACCGGCGGGGCGTCCCGGACGCCGCCGTCGTCGTCGCCGGACGCGTCCCGGTCCCGGACGGGCAGGGTCCGCCGGACGGCGCCCTCGTCGGTGAAGCCGAGGACGGTCTCCCCGGGAGCGGTCACGAAGTGCTGGGCCACGACGGTCGTCGGCAGCGGCGGGAGGACGCCGAGGGTCAGTTCGTTGCCCTCCTCGTCCCAGTCGAAGCGGTACTCGCGGCCACGGCCCGACTTGGCGTACAGCACCTGCTCCACCCTGGCCCGGGACGCGGCCTCGCCGTCGGTGAAGTACGCCGGGTAGCGGATCCGGAGCGCCGTCAGCCGTCCGGCGTCGTCGAAGGCGGCGTCGGAGAAGGCGCTCTCCCACCGGCCGCCGGGGGCGAACAGCGGAGCCGGGTCGTCGGGGACGGCGAAGTACGGCACCAGAGCCTCGTAGAGGGCCTGGAGCCGCCCGGTCTCCGCCTCGTCCGGCCCCGTGTCGACGGGCGCGGGCGCCCGCCCCTTCCAGGCGGCGGCGGACATCAGCGCGATCAGGGCCGTGAGGGGTCCGTACGGGACGAACGCGACCACCAGCACCCCGGCACCCGCGAAGAAGAGGGCGGGGCCCCGCTTCTCCTTCGGCGTATCGGCCCAGCGGCGCCGGGCCGCGCCCGCCAGCTCCCGCAGCCCCCGGGAGAGGACGATCAGCGGATGGAGCACGTCCGTGGCCCCGGCACCGGCCGAACGGGCCAGTTCCCGGCTCCGGGCGAGCCGCGCGGTTCCGCTGCTCATGATGCGGGTGAGTGGTCGCGGGGCCACGTCGTACTCCTGATCCTGGGGGTCCTCGAAGGCGGGGCTGATACGGACAACGGCCGCGGGGGATCAGAACTTGATGCCGCCCAGCAGGCTGGCCAGGCTCTGGCTGCCCGCGGTGATGCTGGGCGCGATGGCCGTGCCCGCGAGGAAGAAGCCGAAGAGGGCGCAGACCAGCGCGTGGGACGCCTTGAGGCCGTCCTTCTTGAAGAAGAGGAAGACGATGATCGCGAGCAGGACCACGCCCGAGATGGAGAGGATCATGATGTTCTCCTGGGTGAGGGGACAGTCACCTTGAGTACTTCCAGCCTCACAGGAAGTGCATATGTGATTAAAGGTGCAAAAGGGTGAAAAATTGGAATGTTCACCAGAGTGGCGGACAAACCAGTTGGAATCGGTGATCGAACCGGACCCGGGCAGCCGGAAGGCGGGGTCGGCCGACGGAATCACGGCCGTCCCGGCGGCCGCCGGGACGGTGCCGGGCGTACGGGCAGTACGCTGTCCGTCGCTCGTACGGCTGTTCCCGCCGTACGCCCAGGTCAGCGGAGCCGGAGACGGCCCGCCGACAGCACCGGCGAAACCCCGACGACCCCGACGATGCCGACGACCCCGACGATGCTGACGAGTGAAAGGCGGTCCCCGCGATGAGTGAGTCCCCCGACCCGGACGTGGTCGAACTCGCGACCAAGGTCTTCGACCTGGCGCGCCGCGGGGAGACCGAGGCGCTCGCCGCGTATGTCGACGCCGGAGTCCCCGCCGACCTCACCAACGACCGCGGCGACACCCTGGTGATGCTCGCGGCCTATCACGGGCACTCCGCCGCCGTCGAGGCGCTGCTCGCCCGCGGGGCCGCGCCCGACCGCGCCAACGACCGGGGCCAGACCCCGCTCGCCGGAGCCGTCTTCAAGGGCGAGGACGAGGTCGTCCGCGTCCTGATCGCCCACGGGGCCGATCCCGGGGCCGGAACACCCTCTGCCGTGGATACCGCGCGAATGTTTGGGAAGACAGAGCTTCTGGAACTGTTCGGCCACCCCGGCGACCACTGAGGCGATCGAACGGCTCCCACCCCTTCGTCACGGAGAGTTTCCGGCTCCGCCCCGGAGACCACACCCGCCGAATGCGGGGATCACCGGCAAAGGACGTCGTAAATGTGGTCGCGGTGGCGATATGGGTGGGTCATCATGACGACGGGTCCCGTCCCGGACATCACCGGGAGTTCCCCCGGGGACCCACCGACGAGAGGCGAAGAAGATGGTCTACACCAAGCGACGTGCGTGGAGGACGAACAAGGCGAAGGCCGGTTCCTCGGGCTGTTGCGCGGCTTAGGCATCTCCGTCCCCGGTTGCGTCGAGAGCTTGATGTGAGGCTTTCCCCATGTTCGATCCAGTCATAGCGCCGAGCGGTACGCTGCTCGGCCTGTTGCAGAGGGGCCGCGGCGACGGCACGCTGCACGCCCTCGCCGCCCCCCGCGCCGAGGCGCTCGCCGCCCTCAACCACTGCGTGCTGAACGATCCCCGCCACGACTGGCAGGTCGAGAACCGCTCCCTCTACTACGCCCGGCTCTACCTCGACCTCCACGGAGGTCTGGAGGAGATCAGGCGCCATCTGTCCGACGCCGACGACGTCCTCGACACCGACGAGGCCAGGACCGGGCTCGCGCTCGCCGTCCTCGGCCATCTCGCTGCCTACGGCCGGCCCGACGCCCTCGCCCTGCTGCGCGACTACGCCGCCCGCGGGTCGAACTGGGAGTGGGCGCTCGACGAGCTGGCGCTCCGTGACGACGACGCGGGGCTGCGCGCCCTCGCCGAGCCCGTACTCGCCAGATTCCCCGCCGGACCGGAGGGCGACGCCGAACTGGCCGTCGCCGTCCGCGACGCCTTCGAGCCCCGGCCCTGGCGGCTCTGGGCCGAGGACCCGCGCGAGGACGTCGGCGCCCGGGTGCGGGCCGCCCGTGAGGCGGGCTCCTTCGACCGCTGGCAACGCCAGATGCGGCCCTCAGGGCCCCGGCCCGACTGGAGTGTGCAGTCCGTCTTCGACTGGGCCGACCAGGGCCAGGAGCGCGGCACGCCCCTGCACGTCCCCGCGGCCCGCTGCCTGACGGCCGTCGCCGGTGACGCCGACCGGCCCGCCGTCCTGGTCGCCGCGCGCGACGGCGCCGACGGCGCCCGCTCCGCGGCGCTCCACTACCTCGCCGAACGAGGCGACCCGGCCGTCCTCGACCTGATCGAATACGCGGTCTCCACCGGCTCCCGTACCGTCGCCGACGCGGCCGTCGCCGCGTTCGAGCGGATGTGCGGCGAGGCGGCCGTCGACCGGGCCCGCGGCTGGGTCCAGCGGCCCGACGCGCTCGGCGCCTCGGCCGCCGGGGTGCTCGCCTGCCGGGGCGGTACGGACGACGCCCGGCTCGTCCTCGGCGCGCTCCGCGAGACCGTCCGGGCCCAGGGCCCCGACTCCCCCCTGCTGTGGACCCTGGTCGACGGCGCGGGGCGGCTCGGCATCGGCTGCGCGGCGCCCGTACTGCGCCATGTCTACCGCGAGACCGCGTCCTCCTGTCTGCGCGGCCGGACGGCCCGCGCCCTGGCCGCGACCGACCCGTCCTTCGCCACCGGCTTCGCGGTGGAATGCCTGTGGGACTGCGAGGAGACCACCCGCGAGGTGGCCGCCCACCACGCCGCGACCGGCGACCTCCGCGTCGCCGAACGGTTCCGCCGCCTCGCCGCCGATCCGGCGGAGGAGGCCGAGGTCCAGACGGCGGTCCGGAGCCGGATGGCCGCGGACGGCCCGCCCCACTGATACCCGTCGTACGCCCCGCCGCCCGGCACCGAACCCGCCGGGCGGCGGCCCGCCGCGCGTACGACCACCACCGCGCCCCGGCCCTGCCGTGCCGCCCGCGCGGTCACATGCCGTCCGCTCACCCGGCTCGCGCGCGGCCCCGGTACGGGTGCCGTATCCCGGGGCCGTGAGACCGTACGCGCCGACCGGCTCAGCCCTCTTCCTCGGCCCGACGGCCGGCCGACGCGGCCTGACCGGCCCGTACCGGTTCCCGGCCGACTCCGCTGCCGTACGGGCCGACCGCGGCCGGCCCTACCGGACCGTCGGCGTACCGTGCCCCGGCCGTGCCGTACGGACGTACGCGATCAGCCGGCGTCCGCCGTCGCGCCGCCTGCCCGGGCGCGACGCGCCGACGCCGCCCGACCGGGCAGATTCCGATTCCGATTCCGGTTCCGGAGCCGCGGACGCCGCCCCGGCCGGGCCGGGCCGGAAAGACCCACGCCGTCACCCCCGCCGGTTCAGAATGGGGATATGACCGGGCGCTGGGAGTTCTGGATCGACCGAGGCGGCACCTTCACCGATGTCATCGGACGGCGGCCCGACGGGCGGCTCGTCACCCGCAAACTCCTCTCCCACGACCCCGGGCGCTATCGCGACGCCGCCGTCGCCGGGATCCGGCTGATCCTCGGCCTCGCGCCCGGCGAACCCGTGCCCGCCGAACGGGTCGGCACGGTCCGGATGGGGACGACCGTCGCCACCAACGCCCTGCTGGAGCGGCGCGGCGAACCCACCGCGTTGCTGATCACCGAGGGGTTCGGCGACGCCCTCGCGATCGCCTACCAGAACCGGCCCCGGATCTTCGACCGCCGGATCGAGCTGCCGTCGCCGGTCTACGAACACGTCGTGGAGATCCCCGAACGGGTCGATGCCCGCGGCACGGTCGTCCGCCCCCTCGACCTCACCGCAGTCACCGAACGTCTCGCCGCAGTCCGGGACGCCGGGGTCCGTTCCGCCGCTGTCGTCCTGCTCCACGGCTACCGGCACCCCGGACACGAGATCCGGGTCGCCGACGCCGCCCGGGACCTCGGCTTCACCCGGATCAGCTGTTCCCACGAGGTCAGCCCGCTGATCAAACTGGTGCCCCGGGGCGACACCACCGTCGTGGACGCCTATCTCTCGCCCATTCTGCGGCGGTACGTCGACGAGGTCGCCGCCGAACTCCCCGGGATCCGGCTGCTGTTCATGCAGTCCAACGGCGGACTGCGCGAGGCCGCCCACTTCCGGGGCAAGGACGCGGTGCTCTCCGGCCCCGCGGGCGGGGTCGTCGGCATGGCCGGAACCGCCGCCCAGGCCGGATGCGACCGGGTCATCGGCTTCGACATGGGCGGTACGTCCACCGATGTCTCCCACTACGCCGGGGAGTTCGAACGCGAACTGGGCACCCGGGTCGCGGGCGTGCGGATGAGCGCCCCCATGATGAGCGTCCACACCGTCGCCGCGGGCGGCGGCTCGGTCCTCCACTTCGACGGCCGCCGCTACCGGGTGGGGCCCGACTCGGCGGGCGCCGACCCCGGCCCGGCCTGCTACCGCCGGGGCGGACCGCTGACCGTCACCGACGCCAATGTGATGCTCGGCCGGATCCAGCCCGGCCACTTCCCCGCCGTCTTCGGACCCGACGGCGACCAGCCCCTCGACGCCGGCGTCGTCCGCGAGCGCTTCGCCGCGCTCGCCGAGCGCGTCCGCCGCGAGACCGGGACCGACCACGGCCCCGAGGAGGTCGCCGCGGGCTTCCTGGAGATCGCCGTCCTCAATATGGCCAACGCGGTCAAGAAGATCTCCGTACAGCGGGGACACGACATCACCCGCTACGCCCTCACCTCCTTCGGCGGCGCGGGCGGCCAGCACGCCTGCGCGGTCGCCGACTCGCTGGGCGTCGGCACCGTCCTCGTACCGCCGCTCGCCGGGGTGCTCTCCGCCTACGGCATCGGGCTCGCCGACGCCACCGCGATGCGGGAGCGGTCCGTGGAGACCGTACTGACCGGACCCGCCGTCGCGCAGGTCCGGGAGCTCTGCGACCGGCTGGCCGACCGCACCCGGGCCGAACTGCGCGCCGACGGCGTACCCGACGAATCCATCACCACCCGGGCCCGGGTCGTCATCCGCTACGAGGGCACCGACGCCGGGCTGCCCGTACCACTCGCCGACGCCACCGCGATGCGGAACGCCTTCGAGACCGCCCACCGGGCCCGATACGGCTTCACCATGGAGAAACCCCTGGTCCTGGCGGTCGTCTCGGTCGAGGCCACCGGCGCGGCGGGGGAGCGGCATCCGGCGGACGAGGCCGCGCCGCCGCCCGCGGACCACCCGGGACGGAGGCCCGCGCCCCGAGCCCTCGTCCCCCTCCACACCGAGGGCGCCCGCCGGGACGTCCCCCTGTACCGCCGCGCGGACCTGCGCCCCGGCGACACCGTCACCGGCCCGGCGATCCTCACCGAGGACGACGCGACCACCGTCGTCGACCCCGGCTGGCGCGCCGAAGCAGGCGCCGTCGGGCATCTGCTGCTCACCCGGGCCGAGCCCCGCCCGGCCGAGGCCGCCGCCGGAACGGCCGTCGACCCCGTACGGCTGGAGGTCTTCAACAACCTCTTCATGGCCATCGCCGAGCAGATGGGCGTCCGGCTGGAGAACACCGCGCACTCCGTGAACATCAAGGAACGGCTCGACTTCTCCTGCGCCCTCTTCGACGCCGAGGGCAATCTGATCGCCAACGCCCCGCACATCCCGGTCCATCTGGGCTCCATGGGCGACTCCATCAAGGAGGTGCTCCGGCGCGACCGGGACGGCACCGGCCACGGAATGCGCCCGGGCGATGTGTTCGCGATCAACGATCCGTACCACGGCGGCACCCATCTGCCCGATGTGACGGTCGTGACCCCCGTCTACGACGGTTCCGGCACCGAGCTGCTGTTCCTGGTCGCCTCCCGGGGCCACCACGCCGAGATCGGCGGTATCACCCCCGGCTCCATGCCCGCCTTCAGCACCACCGTCGAGGAGGAGGGCGTCCTCTTCGACAACTGGCTGCTGGTCCGGGACGGCCGGCTGCGGGAGCGGGAGACCCGGGACCTGCTCACCGGGGCCCGCCACCCCTCCCGCGCGCCCGACGCCAACATCGCCGACCTGCGCGCCCAGATCGCGGCCAACGAGAAGGGCATCGCGGAACTCCGCAAGACGGTCGACCAGTTCGGCCTCGATGTCGTACGGGCCTATATGCGGCACGTCCGCGACAACGCCGAGGAGTCCGTCCGCCGGATCGTGGCCCGGCTCGGCGACGGCTCCTACGCCTACGAGACGGACGGCGGCGCGGTCATCCGGGTCGCCGTCCGCGTCGACCGCGCCCGCCGGAGCGCCGTGATCGACTTCGCCGGTACGTCCCCCCAGCGGCCCGACAACACCAACGCGCCCACCTCCGTGGTCACGGCCGCCGTGCTCTATGTCTTCCGTACCCTCGTCGGCGAGGACATCCCCCTCAACAGCGGCTGTCTGGAACCACTGGACATCCGGGTACCGCCCGGGTCGATGCTGGCACCCGAACCGCCCGCCGCGACCGTCGCGGGGAACGTCGAGACGTCCCAGGCGGTGACCGGCGCGCTCTACGCGGCCCTCGGCGTCCAGGCGGAGGGCTCCGGCACGATGAACAACGTCACCTTCGGCGACGACCGGGTGCAGTACTACGAGACCGTGGCCAGCGGCTCCGGCGCGGGCGACGGCTTCGACGGAGCCGACGCGGTACAGACCCATATGACCAACTCCCGGCTGACCGACCCGGAGATCCTCGAATGGCGCTACCCGGTCCGGGTCGACTCCTTCGCCGTCCGCCCGGACAGCGGGGGAGCGGGCCGGTGGCACGGCGGGAACGGGGTCGTCCGGCGGCTGCGCTTCCTCGAACCCATGACCGTCGCCCTGCTCACCGGCCACCGCCGGATCGCCCCCTACGGCATGGCGGGCGGCGCGCCGGGCGCGCTCGGCGAGAACCGGATCGAACACGCCGACGGTACGGTCACCCCGCTCGCCGGAACCGATACGGCCGAGGTCGCGCCGGGCGACGTCCTGGTCGTCGTGACCCCGGGCGGCGGAGGCTACGGCACCCCCGGCGATCCCCCGCGTCCGGAGCACCCCGCGCACTCCGGGTGAGCCACCCGGCGGCGCGCCCCAGGGCCCGCCCGGTCCACCGCACCCCACGGACCCACCGGCTTCGTCGATTCCCGCCTCCTCAAGCGCCCGGCGACCCACCCGCCCGGCCCCGCCCGGCGGCCACCCGCCACCCCGTCCGACGGGTCGTTCCGGTCGTACCGGTACCGCCCGTCCCGGCCGTACGCGGACAGCGGGCGCGGTCGGCACCGCGGGCCCGCCCGGCCCGGCGGCGTCAGGACAGGGCGACGAACCGGACGGGAGTGCCCGGGACCGCCTGGGCCGCCGCGGGCAGATCGCGGCCGTCGACCACCGCGACCACCGGATAGCCGCCCGTCGTCGGATGGTCCGCGAGAAAGACCACCGGCCGCCCGTCCGGCGGGACCTGGACCGCGCCCAGCACCATTCCCTCACTCGGCAACTCCCCCTTCCGCGCCCGCCCCAGCGGCGGGCCCTCCGTCCGGATCCCGATCCGGTTGCTCGCCGGGGAGACCCGGTGACCACCGGAGACCAGGGCCCGCAGCGCGGCCGGGGTGAACCAGTCCGCCCGGGGCCCCGTCCGGATCCGCAGCACCAACTCGGCGGGCGGCCCCGGCCACGGCACCACCCCGCCCGCACCGGACGGCGGACCGCCCGGACCGCCCAGCGGCAGCACCGTTCCGGCGGCGAGCACCGGAGGACCGAGACCCGACAGCAGATCCGTCGACCGGCTCCCCAGGACGGGATCCACGGCGATCCCGCCCGCGAACGCCGCGTACGTCCGCACCCCCCGGGCCGCCCGGCCGATGTCCAGCAGTGCCCCCGACGGCACCCGTACCGGCGCGCCCCACGCCACCGGGCGCCCGTCCACCCGCACTCCGCAGGGCGCCCCGCCGACGGCCACCGTCACCGCCCGGCGCGGCCGGAGCGCACAGCCGTCGACCGTGGTCTCCAGCACCGCCGCGTCCACCGGATTGCCCACCAGCCGGTTCACCAGCCGGGCCGAGGGCGCGTCCAGGGCACCCGACCGGGGCACCCCGAGATGGGCGTACCCCGGTCTTCCCGAGTCCTGAACCGTGGTCAGCGCCCCGGCCCTGACCACCACCACCGCCCGATCGGTCATGAAGCCGTCGGAACGAACCGCACCCGTACCCCCGGCGACAGCAGCGCGGCCGGTTCCCGGCCCGGATCCCACAACTCCAGCTCGGTCCGCCCGATCAGCCGCCAGCCCCCGGGCGACGCCCGGGGATAGACCCCGGTATAGGGCCCGGCGAGACCGACCGCCCCGGCGGGCACCGCCGTCCGCGGCGTCGCCCGGCGCGGCACCGCGTACCGTGCGGGCAGCCCGGTCAGATAACCGAAGCCGGGGGCGAAACCGCAGAACGCGACCCGGAACTCCACCGCCGAGTGGATCGCGGCCACCTCCTCCGCCGGCACCCCCCACAGCGCCGCCACCTCCGCCAGATCGGGCCCGTCGTAACGGACCGGCACGTCGACCGTGCCCGCGCCTTCGGTGACCGGCGGCGCGGGCTCCCAGCCGGCCAGCTCCATCGCCAGCCCCCCGGGATCCGCCACCCCGTCCAGCAGCACGGTCCGGGCCGCGGGGACGATCTCCGCCACCGGCGGCAGCCGCCCCTCCGCCCGGCGGCGCAGCAACTCCGCGTGGAGCGCCCCCACCTCCTCCCCGTCCGCCAGCTCGACCAGCAGCCCCCGCTCGCCCACCCGCAGCGACCTCATCCGAACGCCTCCACCCGGACCCCCGCCTCCGTCAGTCCCCGCCGCACCCGGCGGGCCAGTTCCACCGCGCCCGGGGTGTCCCCGTGGACACAGAGCGACCTGGGCCGCATCGGTATGGTCCGTCCGCAGTACGTGGTGACCGTCCCGAAGCGGGCCATGCCGACCGACCGTTCGACCACGGCCGCCTCGTCCGTGACCACCGCCCCCTCCTGTCCCCGCGGCACCAGGGTGCCCTCCGCCGTATAGGCCCGGTCGGCGAACCCCTCCGTGATCACCGGCAGTCCCGCCTTCTCCGCCGCCGTGTGCAGCGCCGACCCCGGCAGGGAGAGCAGCGGCAGCCGCCCGTCCGCGAGCAGTACCCCCTCCACCACGGCCGCCGCCTGCTCCTCGTCCCGTACCACCCGGTTGTAGAGGGCGCCGTGCGGCTTCACGTACGACACCCGGGAACCGGCCGCCGCGGCGAAGATCCCCAACGCGCCGATCTGATAGGCGACTTCGGCCGACAGTTCCCGGGCCGGTACCTCCATCGCCCGGCGCCCGAACCCGGCCAGGTCCCGGTAGGAGACCTGGGCCCCGATCCGTACCGACCGCTCGGCCGCCCAGCCGCACACCTCCCGCATGGTCGCCGCGTCCCCCGCGTGGAAGCCGCAGGCGACATTGGCGCTGGTCACCACCGACAGCAGCGCCAGGTCGTCGGTCAGCCGCCAGCGGCCGAACCCCTCGCCCAGATCGGCGTTGAGATCGATGGACGCCCAGGACATCCGGTTTCTCCTCTCCCGGGGGAGTCGTATTTCGGTGATCACGGTGACGGGCCGGACCGGCCCGCCGCCGTCACAGCAGCTCCCGGCCCCGGGTCTCGGGCAGGCCGAGCAGGGCCACGACGGCCAGACCGTAGCCGACGGCGCCCAGGGCCAGCGCTCCGCCGACTCCCCAGCTGTCGGAGAGGAAGCCGACCAGGGTCGGCAGAAAGGCCCCCACCGCCCGCCCGCTGTTGTAGGTGAAGCCCTGGCCCGTGCCGCGGACCTCGGTGGGATACAACTCGCTCAGGAAGGAGCCGAATCCGCTGAAGATGGCCGACATGCAGAACCCGAGCGGGAACCCGAGGGCCAGCAGCAGCCCGTTCTCCCCGGCGGGCAGCTGGGAGTAGGCCAGCACACCCGCCGCGGAGAGCACGGCGAAGAGCCGGATGTTGTTCTTGCGGCCTATTCGGTCGGTGAGATAGCCCCCGGTCAGATAGCCGAGGAAGGCGCCCGAGATCAGCAGGGCCAGATAGCCGCCCGTGCCGACCACGGTGAGTCCGCGTTCCTGCTTGAGGTAGGTCGGCACCCAGGTCGCCAGGGTGTAGTAGCCGCCCTGGACGCCGGTGGAGAGCAGGGTGGCGAAGAGGGTGACCCGCAGCAGGTCCTGCCGGAAGATCGCCGGGAAGGAGCCGCGCCGCGCATCGCCGTCGCGCGCCGTCTCCACCCGGGGCGCGTCCTTCACATGCCGTCGTACATAGATCACCAGCAGGGCCGGGGCGGCGCCGGTGAAGAACATGACCCGCCAGGCCGTGTCCGGGTCGAGCAGTTCGAAGACCAGGGTGTAGACGAGGACCGCGAGCCCCCAGCCGACGGCCCAGGCGCTCTGGACGACGCCGAGGGTACGACCGCGGTGCTCGGCCCGCGCGTACTCCGCGACCAGGATCGCCCCGACCGCCCACTCGCCGCCGAAGCCCAGCCCCTGGAGGGCGCGGAACACCAGCAGGGTCTCGTAGTTGGGGGCGAAGCCGCAGGCCACGGTGAAGACCGCATAGGTGATCACGGTCGCCATCAGCGCCTTCACCCGGCCGATCCGGTCGGCCAGGATCCCGGCCAGCGCGCCGCCCACGGCGGAGACCACCAGCGTGACCGTGGTCAGCAGCCCCGTCTGCCCGTTGTCCAGGGAGAAGTAGGCCGAGATGGCCATCATGCTCAGCGGCAGCGTGAAGTAGTCGTACGAGTCGAGGGCGTAGCCCCCGAACGCACCGCCGAAAGCGCGGCGTCCGCGCGGCCCGAGCGCCCTCAACCAGGCGAAAGCGCCGGTGTCCTCGGTGGATCCATCCTTCGTCGGCTGTACCCGGACCGTACTCATCTGCACCTCGCAGCAGGAAGAAGCGCATGGAACGCCGGAGCGGAGCACGGGCGGCACCGCCCGCGTGGCGGCAGCGACCCTGTTCCGTCAAGCTAGAGGATTGTTGAACGATCCGACAAGGGGCGCGTCGGCTCGTCGCGCCCTTCTACGATGGCTACCGTGCGCCGGGTTGAAACGGCCGGGACGGGAGAGAAGGGGTGTTGTGGCGACAACGGGACGGGGAACGAGCGGAACCGGCGCGACCGCGGGCGGTCTCGCGGACGACCGGGCGCTGCTGAGCCGTACCAGCACCGCCGAACGGGTCGCGGACATCCTGCGCGGCCGGATCGCCGAGGGCTACTTCCGGCCGGGCGAACGGCTCTCCGAGGAAGGCATCGGCAAGGCCCTCAACGTCTCCCGCAACACGCTCCGCGAGGCGTTCCGGCTGCTGACCCACGAACGGCTGCTGGTCCACCAGCTCAACCGGGGCGTCTTCGTCCGCAGACTCGCCGTCCGCGACGTCGCCGACATCTACCGCACCCGCCGGCTCGTCGAATGCGCCGTCGTCCACGACCTCGGCGAGCCCCCCTACCCCCTCGACGGTCTCGAAACGGCCGTCGCCACCGGCGAGCGCCATGAGCACGAGGCGGACTGGACCGGCGTCGCCACCGCCAATATCCACTTCCACCGCGAGCTGGTCGCCCTGGCCGGCAGCGCCCGCACCGACGAACTGATGCGCGGCGTCCTGGCCGAGCTGAGGCTCGCCTTCCACGTCGTGGACGACCCCCGCGGCCTCCACCGCCCCTATCTCCTGCGCAACCGCACGATCCTCGAAGCGCTCCGCGACGGCGACCGGACCGCCGCCGAGCGCCTGCTCGCCGACTATCTGGAGGACTCCCGCGCCCAGCTCGTCGAGGTGTACTCCCGGGTCGTCGCCGACGAGGACACCGACGCGTTCTGACCGCCCCCGCGAGCGGCGCGCCGGGACCGGCGGCGCCCGGTCCCGCCACCCGGCGACGCCATCCGGACAACTGTCGCGTTTCGTCGTTTCGACCGTTGTCAGTGCGAGGACCTAATCTGTCCACCGTGACTTCGCCCGCCTCGACGGAAACCGTTCCGCCCCAGCTCAGCCCGGGGCCGCGACCCGCGCAGGGCCCGGCCGCCGACGAAGGGCTGGCGCGGCGGCTCCGCGCGCTCGCCTGTACCGCCCCGCTGCACGACCTCGACGTCCGCAAGGCGAACCTCGCCGGTGAGTACTCGGTCTACGCGATGGCGGAGGTCGCCCTCGCCGCCATCGACCTCGTCACCCTCAACATGGACTTCGACACCGGCGCCGACCACGAGCAGATCATCGCCAGACTGCTGCCCCGCATCACCGCCCAGGCCCCCGCGCGCCCCGCCGCCGAACACGAGCGCGTCGCCCGCTGGGTGCTGGAGAACCTGATCAACGTCGGCAGCGTCGACCGCGGCTTCCGCGCGGTCTACGGCACCTTCGGCGCGGACGGTGTCTACACCCGCCGGGACTACGACTTCAAACTCGTCGAAGAGGTCCCCGGCTACGGCGGCGCCGTCTATCTGCGTACCACCGACGAGGCGGTCAACGTCCTCGTCGGCGCCCTCGACACCGATGTCACCAGCGCGCAGATCGCCGCCGAGGTCAAGCTGGAGGTCCTGATCAGCCGGGGCAGACTGGCCGACGCCCAGCTCGCCGCCGAACAGGCCCGCTACCGCACCGTGCAGTACTCGGAGACCCTCCGCCGCACGCTTGAGGCCACCCGGCGCAACGTCCGCGCGGTGGACTGGCTCAACACGGTCCCCGACATGATCGCCGAAGCCCTCGACCACGTCGCCGACCGCTACCGCCACGAGAACGCCATCCTCACCAACATCCGCAAGGCGCGCGACGAGGCCGAGGACCCCGAGCACAAGCGGCGGGCCGCCGAACTCGTCGACATCGTCAAGGACTGCATCCGCCGCCACACCCAGCTCCAGTCCCGGCTGCTGGAGGCGGGCCCCCTCTTCCGCGCCGAACAGGACCGGCAGGCCTTCGCCCGGCCCACCACCCGAACCGGACTCGACCTCTACGGCCAGCTCGTCGCCCCCCTCCTGCCGCTGCCCCTGGAATCCGCGATCAGGGTCACCGACGCCTTCTTCACCCGGGGCACCGGACTGCGCACCCCCTCGTCCGTCCGGGTCGGCGACCTGGTCGAGCTGCTGCTCACACCCCCCGTCGAACGGGAACACCTGGGCGCCGAGATGCCCGAGCCCGATCTCATCGCCACCCCCGACGACAGCCGCTTCTCCGAGGAACAGCTCGCCCGCGCGATGGAACTGCTCGACCTGGAACACGACGCGCCGCGCCGTCTCTCCGGACTGCTCGCCGACGCCCGCCGCCACGACCCCGACCTGCCGTATCTCGTCGCCCTGCTCGCCGTGCACGCCGCCAGCCCCCCGGTCGGCACCGCCTACCGCCAGGGCGAGGAGCGGCTGCTGTTCGCCGTCGACGACGGCACCCGGCTCGACGACCCCGAATTCGGCGGCGCCGATCTCATCGTGGGCACCGCCCTGCTCGACGCGGCCGGGATGGCCGCCGACCGCACGGAAGCCGCATGACCCCCGGCGGGCCGCGCCCGGACCGCCGCGCCCCCGGCGCCGTACCCGAGCGCACCGCCCCGTACCACCGCACCCCGCAGCCGCACGAGGAGCCCGTCCAGTGACCGAACCGCACCCCGAGCGCGATCCCCGGCGCGACGCCGCCGACGCGCCCGCCCCCGCGGGGTCCCCGGGCCCGGGCGCCCCCGCCGTCACCCCGGCCGACGCCGCCGACGCCGCCCGCCTGGTCTCCTTCGGCCTGCAACCCAAACTGCTCCCCGCCCGCGACGCGGAGTACGCCGACCTCCTCCGCCGCTACCGCGAGGACACCCCCTTCGCCCGGCTCGCCGACGCCGTCGCCACCGGACTCGGACTCGTCGTCCTGGAGGTCTCCCCGCGCGCCGGAATGGCCGTCACCGCGGGCGAGGACTCCGTCTTCGCGGTCCGGATGGGCGACTACGCACGCCGGGCCTCCGCCGACTCCGCCGACCGCTTCCTGCACGGACTGGCCCATCTCGCCGTCGCCGCCATGGCCTTCCCCCGGCCCGAGGACCTCGCCGACGACGGCTATATCGGCCGGATCACCGTCAACGGCGTCGACGCCTTCGTCCGCCAGGCGTGCCGCAGGCTGGAGGAGCGCGCCGACGCGGCCGGGGAGAACACCGACCCGGCCACCGGCGCCCCCGGCCTCGAATCCGCCTGGCGCGTCTACGCCCGCCGCAGCGCCACCGGAGCCACCAAGGACGCCCGCCGACTCGCCGGCTCCACCACGGGCATCGTCGGCAAGGCCGCCGCCTTCCTCACCGACTCCGGCTTCCTCCAGCGCACCGGCGACGACGCCGGAGGCACCTACCGGACGACCGCCCGCTACCAGCTCCAGGTCCGCGATCTCGCGGGCACCGCCGCCATGGCCGAACTCCTCGATCTCGGCGTCGTCCCCGTCAGCGACGGCACCGCCACCCTGCTGCCGCCGCCCGACGGCGACGACCTCGAACTCGCCGCCGACGCCGGTCTCCCCTTCCACGCCTGAGCGGGTCCGGCCTCCACCGCCCGCCCGCCCCTACCGCCTTCCCGCCGTCCGCCCCGACCAGTCGACCCCTGAGAGTCCGTAGCCATGTACGAGCTGTCCCGCGTCCGCCTCTACTCCATCGGGCCCGCGGGTGCGCGCTACGCCGACACCGTGCTGGATCTGCGCGGAGTCGGCGACCCGGTTCCCGACCCCGCGCCCACCCAGGCGGAGTTCTTCGAGGACGAGCCGGTCGGCCCGCCCCGCCGCCCCGCCCCCGCGGGCGTCCTGTTCCTGGAGAACGGCGGCGGCAAGTCCGTACTCCTCAAGCTGATCTTCTCGGTGATGCTGCCCGGCCACCGCAACACCCTGGGCGGCGCCAGCTCGGGTGTCCTGCGCAAGTTCCTGCTCGCCGACGACTGCGGCCATGTCGCCCTCGAATGGCAGCACACCCTCACCGGCGAACCGGTCGTCGTCGGCAAGGTCAGCGAATGGCGCGGCCGCCAGGTCTCCAACGACCCCCGCAAGTTCGCCGAGGCGTGGTACTCCTTCCGGCCCGGTCCCGGACTCGGCCTCGACTCCCTCCCGGTCGCCGAGTCCACCGCCGTACGGCCCGCCGCCGAAGGCGCCTCCGGGGCCCGGGGCCGCCGCCGCACCATGAAGGGCTTCCGCGACGCGCTGACCGACGCGGGCAAGGCGTACCCCCATCTCGACGTCCACTGGGAGGAGATCCACGACCGCTGGAACGAGCACCTCGGCGATCTCGGCCTCGACCCCGAACTCTTCCGCTACCAGCGCGAGATGAACGCCGACGAGGGCGAGGCCGCCGGACTCTTCGCGGTCAAGAAGGACTCCGACTTCACCGATCTGCTGCTGCGGGCCGTCACCGACACCCGCGACACCGACGGCCTCGCCGACCTCGTCGGCGGCTTCGGCGACAAACTGGGCCGCCGGGCCGAACTCACCGCCGAACGCGACTTCACCGCGGGCTCCGTCGACCTCCTCCACCGGATCGTCGAGGCCGCCGACCGCCGCGGCCGGACCCGGGAGATCCACACCGCCGCCGAGCGCCGCGCCAGGACCCTCGCCCGGCGCCTGCTCGCCCGCGCCGGTGCCGAACGGGGCCGCGCCGCCGACCTCGCCCAGCAGGTCACCGCCGCCGCCCACACCGTCACCGAGGCCGAACACGCCCGCGGCCGAAGCGCCCTCGTCGCCGCCGAACTCGCCTACCGCCACGCGTCCCTGGCCCTCGCCGCGGCCGAGAAGGGCGCCGCCGCCCAGCGCCGCGAACTCACCGAGGCCCGTACCCTGCACTCCGCCTGGCAGGCCGCCGAGGCCGTACTGCGCCACCGGGCCGCCGCCGACCGCTCCGCCCGGGTCGCCGCCGCCATCCGCGAGGCCGAACGCGACGCGGCGCCCGCCCTCGCCGCCCGGGCCGAGGCCGCCGCCGACCTCGTCCGCGCCCTGCACGCGGCCGCCGCCCGCGGCGAAGGGCTCGCCAACGAACAGGAGGAACGCTCCGCGACCCTCCAGGAAGCGGGCGAGGCCGCGCACCGCGACGCCACCGCCGCCGCCACGGCCGCCCAGCGCGCCCGGAGCGAGATCGGCCACCTCCGCCAGCGGCTCGCCGAAGTGGCCCAGGAGACCGACGAGGCGGTACGGGCCGGCTGGCTCGACGACACCGCCCCCGACGCCGACCCCGCCCGGGCCGCCCTCGCCGCCAGCGACGCCGAGAAGACCGCCGTCGCGGCCTGGGACACCGCCCGCGAGACCGGCCGGACCGCCGCCGAACGGGCCAAGGAGACCGCCGCCGCCGAGACCCGGGCCGAACTGGCCGCCGCCCGGGCCGCCGACGCCGCCGCGGCCGCCGAGAACGCCCACGCCGCCGAGTACCGGGCCGCCGCCGCCATCGCCGAAGACCCCCGGCTGGCCGAACTCCTCAGCCTCCCCGCACCCGCCCCGTCCGGACCGGGAGCCCCGGACGGACAGGACCGGCCGGAAACCCGCGCGGCCGGATCCGCCGCCCGGCCCGACCGCGCCGACGGTCCGCTGACCGCCGAAGACCTCGACCGCTGGGCCGACGACCTGCGCGAACTGCTCGACCAGTACGTGACATCGGCCGAGCGCCAGCTGTTCGACCTGCGGACCGCCGCCGCCGACGACGCCCGGATCCTCGGCGCCCTCGGCGACGGCGGACTGCTGCCCCCGAAGCCCGATGTCCTCGCCACCGTCGAATACCTGGCGGAACACGGCATCCCCGCCCTCCCCGGCTGGCGCTACCTCGCCCAGGCCGTCGATCCCGCCGACCACGCCACCGTCCTCGCCGCCCGGCCCGAACTCGTCGACGGCGTCGTCATCACCGACCCCGAGTCCCACCACCGGGCCCGGGACGTCCTCGGCGGCGCCGCCCTGCTGCCGCGCTCCGCCGTCGCCGTCGGCACCGCGGCCGCCCTTCTCGCCCCCGTCCCCGGCCCCGGCGCCACCGGGGGCGACCCCGGCGTCTTCCTCGTACCGCCCAATCCGGCCATGCACGACGAGGGCGCCGCCGACGAGGAACGACAGGCCCTGCGCGCCCGCGCCGCCGCCCGCGACGAGGAGATCAGGACCCTCGCCGCCCGGCTCGCCGGGGACCGCGCGCTCGCCGCCCGGCTCGCCTCCTGGCGCGCCGACTGCCCGCCCGGCATGCTCGCCGAACTCGCCGGAGGGGCCACCACCGCCCGGGAGACCGCGGAGACGGCCCGGGAGGAGCTGGCCGTCGCCCGGGCCGCCAGGACCGAGGCCGACGAAGTCGCCGCCGAGACCGCCCGGATCCGCGAGGAACGCCAGGAGACCGCCCAGCGCGCCCGCCGGGCCGCCGACGCCCTCGCCGGGCTCGCCCACCGGCTCCGGGAACGGTCCGGCTGGCAGCTCAAACTGCGGGAACTCGCCGATGACGCCGTCGAGGCCGAAGCCCGTGCCACCAGCTGTCTGGAGCGCGCCAAGGCCGCCGACGAGGACCGCCGCGCCGCCCAGCGCGCCGCCGACGACGCCCGCAGGACCGCTCGCGCCCTGCGCGCCGAACGCGCCGAGATCGCGGGCGCGCCCGACCACGCCGAACAGCCCGAGCCGGACGGAGCGGACGGGACACCGGACACCGCCGAACCGCTGAAGGTGTCCCTGCCCGCCCTCCGCGAGGCGTACCGGGCCGCGTCCACGCTCTACGAGAAGGTCGGCGTCGGCGCCGACCTCCGCGCCGAGCAGGCCCGCGCCGAAGGCGACGAAAGCGCCGCCCTCGCCGAACTCGACCGGCTCACCAACAAGGTCCGCACCCGCGCCGCCCAGCTCCTGGAGAGCCCCGACGGCGCCGACGGACCCTCCCGCCAGGCCGCCGCCGCCCGCGCCGAATCCCTCGTCCAGATGCTGGAGTCGCGTACCTCCGAGGCGAGCGAGAAACTCGGCCGGCTGCGCGGCGAGGCCGAACGGCTCGCCCCCGCCGACGGCACCGCCCACACGGAGCTGCCCGAAGATCTCGTCCCCGCCGACGCCGAGCACGCCCAGAGCCTGCTGCGTACCGCCACCGGCGAACTGGCCGCCCGCACCGACGCGCTGGACACCGCCCGCGCCGCCCACAGCACCCTGCTGGCCGCCCATCGCACCGCCGAGGACGGCGCGGGCGGCTTCGACGAGACCGCCGCCCAGCTCCGCGATCTCCTCCGCGACCACCAGGACGACGACGCCCCCGAGCCGCCCGAGCCCTACACCGACGCCCTCGCCGAAGCCCGGCAGGCCGCCGCCGAGGCCCGCCGCTCCCTCCGGGGCTGCGCCACCGATCTGTCGGCGGCGGAGACGGCCGTACGGGAAGCCTCCGACGTCCTCGTCCGGCACGCCAACTCCACCCGCTACGAACAGGTCCGCACCCCCGCCCGCCAGCAGATCCGGGAGCTGCCCGCCTCGGCCCTGCCGGAGCACGCCGCCGCCTGGGCCGAGGCGTTCGCGCCCCGGCTGCGCGTCCTCACCGACGAACTGGCCCAGCTGGAACGGAACCGCGACACCATCGTCGACCGGCTGCGCGGACTGGTCGAATCGGCCCTGGCCACCCTCCGCTCCGCCCAGCGCCTCTCCCGGCTGCCCGAAGGGCTGGGGGAGTGGTCCGGCCAGGAATTCCTCCGGATCCGCTTCGAGGAGCCCGACCAGGCGACCCTCGCGGAGCGGCTCGGCGAGGTCGTCGACGAGGCGACCCGGGCCGCCCTGCGCAAGAACGCCTCGGGCGCCTACGGCGAAGGCCGCAGGGACGGGATGTCCCTGCTGCTCCGAGGGGTGCAGGCGGCGCTCCAGCCCAAGGGCGTCGCGGTGGAGATCCTCAAGCCGGACGCGGTCCTGCGCGCCGAGCGGGTCCCCGTCGGGCAGATGGGCGACGTCTTCTCCGGCGGCCAGCTGCTGACCGCCGCCATCGCCCTCTACTGCACGATGGCGGCGCTCCGCAGCAACGACCGGGGCCGGGACCGGCACCGCCACGCGGGCACGCTTTTCCTCGACAACCCCATCGGCCGGGCCAACGCCACCTATCTGCTGGAGCTGCAGCGCGCGGTCTCCGACGCCCTCGGCGTCCAGCTCCTCTACACCACGGGCCTCTTCGACACCACGGCACTGGCGGAGTTCCCCCTGGTGATCCGGCTGCGGAACGATGCCGACCTGCGGGCGGGCCTGAAGTACATCAGCGTCGAGGAGCATCTGCGGCCCGGACTGCCCCAGGCCGACCCGTCGGGCGAGCAGATCCACGGCGAGATCACCGCGACCCGGATGTTCCGGCGCGCCCCGGCGGAACCGCCCGTGGTCCCCGCCCAGGCAGCCCCGGCGGACTCCGGCCGTCCGGCTCCCGCGATCCCGTCCCCGGCCGACGGCGGCACCCCGCCCGTCACCAGCCGTACGGGCTCCGCCGCCCCGGCGGACGACACCACGCGGCCCCCGGCCGGGGGCTGAACCCCCTCCGGACCCGGCACGGCGGGGACGTTTCCCCCGGACCGGTTCCCTCGGCGGGGACCGGATCAGCGGAAACGCCCTGCCCGCGGCCGTATGCCGACTCGGAAATGATGCGACTACCGCTCACCGGCGGCCCACCCTCCGGAGCCCGACCGGACGCCGGGAGCACGGCCCGGCCCGGACACCGCCCGGGCCGAGGGCCGGTCAGACCTCGGCCTCGGCGACCCGTCGGCCGCCCCGGTCCCCGCCCTCCCGGCGCCGTATTCGCGCGTCCTCACGGGCGGCCGTCCGCGCCGCGCGCCGCGCCCGGCGGCGCTCCCGCCGCAACGCGCGGGCGCTGCTGCTGGGCTCGGACACCACCCCGTTCCGCTGCTTCCAGACCTGACGGGTGATCCAGACGTCGAGAACCGCCCAGGTCGCCACGACCGTACTCGCGACACTGCTGAGCACCATCGGGAAGGCGAGCCACGAACCGGCGAGGGTGCACAGAAAGGCGACCATCGCCTGAATCAGGGTCAGCGAGACGATGAGCACGGCCCGGACCGCCGCCGTGCGCACGGGATCGGCCATCCTGGCCCGGGTCGTCGGCTCGTCGACCCAGAGCTGTCGCGGTACGCCGTCCCCCGGTACCGGGCGGTCCGCCTCCTCGCGACGCTCGCCCCTCACCATGGTCCTGGTCACTCCCCACGTCCCCCGTATCCGTTCCGGTACCGCCTTGGGTGCCCGGAATACCTGGTTCTACTCACGACCGGCGGCGGCCCGGCCATTCCGTGTCCGGATGCGACGGCCCCGAGGCCGTCCGGCCCCGCGACACCGAAGCCGTACGCCCCTGAAGCCTGCCCGCCCCGGTCCGCCGACCTCTGCCCGGCACCCTCAGGGCCCCGGGGCCCTCCTGACGCCCTCCGGAAAGGAGTTGGCATCCCGGGCTCGCGATAACCGACAGTGCGGGCGAATATCGCAGTACCGGTCGCTATCGGCCGGGTTGCCAACAGCCCTGTACATAAGGACGCGTCGGACCCCCGTTTTGTTCCGTCCCCGGGGCGCCGATCCGTAGGATTCCGGCCATCTCCCGCACCGCTCCCCGTGACGCCACACCCCACGCACGCCGACACGCCGGGAATCCCAGCACCTCGAATGCGGCGACGGACACTGATCCGGGCCCGCCGGTCGGCCGAAAATCGCCCGGGCGGCCCTTCGAGTTGATTGTCCGACAGTAGTAGGCTCGCGCCGTTTGCTGACGGAGAGGTACGGAGGAGCACCGCCCGGGGGCGGGTTCGTACAGGGGGAGGCCATGCGCTTTCGCGGGAAGTCCATCCGCCGGAAGATCGTGGCGCTGCTCCTGGTCCCCCTGCTCTCCCTCACCGGCCTCTGGGGCTTCACCACCGTGCTCACGGGCCGGGAGGCGGGCCGGCTGCTCGACGTCAACCAGGTCGTCGACGCCGTCGGCGAGCCGGTGACCGACGCCGTCGCGGCCCTTCAGCAGGAGCGCCGCCATACCCTCGTCTATCTAGCCGACCGCCGTTCGTCCGGCGCCCTGACGGCGTTGCGGGACCAGCGCACCGCCGTCGACCGCGCGGTCGCCGCCGTCCGCGCCGGGGCGGCGGGCGACGAGGTCCGAGACACCTTACGGTCCGACGGCGACCGCAAACTGACCGCGCTCCTCAAAGGCTTCGACGGCCTCACCGGACTGCGCCGCTCGGTCGAGGCGGGTACCGTCTCCCGGGCCCGCGCCATGGCGTACTACAACGGCGTCATCGACCCCGCCTTCCCCTTCCTCAACTCCCTCCACACCCTCAGCGATATCGGGATGGAGCGCCAGGGCCGGGCCGTCGTCGGCCTCGTCCGCGCCGTCGAGACCGTCGCCCGCGAGGACGCCCTGATCGCGGCCGCCCTCACCTCGGGCCGGGTCACCCCGGCCGAGCGCCGCGCCCTCACCGGACTCGTCGCCCGCCGCGAACTCCTCTACGAGACCAGCCTCGAATCCCTCCCCGGCAAGGAGCGCGAGGTCTACCACGCGCTCTGGAACGGCCCGAAGACCCTGCCGCTGCGCGACGCCGAACAGCGGCTCACCGTCACCGGCCCGGAGCCGGGGACCGCGGCTTCCGAGACGGCCCCTTCCGAGACCGCGGAGTGGCGCGAGGCGGTCGCACCCGTCATCGGCGAACTCCGCCGCGAGGCCGTGGCGTCCGAGGACCGCCACGAGGACCAGGTGGAACCGGCCGCGTACAACGTCTTCCTCAAGGCGGGCATCGCCGGTGTCCTCGGCTTCCTCGCCCTGCTGGTCTCCGTCGTCGTCTCCGTCCGGATCGGCCGCGAACTGGTCCGCGACCTGTCCCGGCTGCGCCGCGAGGCCCACGAGGTGTCCGGCGTACGGCTGCCCGGTGTGATGCGGCGGCTCGCCGCGGGCGAGCCGGTCGACGTCGAGACCGAGGCCCCGCGTCTGGACTACCCCGAGGACGAGATCGGCCAGGCGGGCCGCGCCCTGAACACCCTGCAGCGCGCCGCGGTCGAGGCCGCCGTACGCCAGTCCGAGATGCGCCGCGGGGTCTCCGAGGTCTTCGTCAACCTGGCCCGCCGGAACCAGGTCCTCCTCCACCGCCAGCTCACCCTCCTCGACGCGATGGAGCGCCGTACCGAGGACGCCGACGAACTCGCCGACCTGTTCCGGCTGGACCACCTCACCACCAGGATGCGACGGCACGCCGAGGGCCTGGTAATCCTCTCCGGTGCCGCGCCCTCCCGCCAGTGGCGCAAGCCGGTCCAGCTGATGGACGTCGTGCGGGCCGCGGTCGCCGAGGTCGAGGACTACGAGCGGATCGAGATCCGGCGGCTGCCCCGGATCGGCGTCGGCGGCCAGTCCGTCGCCGATCTGACGCATCTGATAGCCGAACTGCTGGAGAACGCGACCGTGTTCTCGCCCCCGGACACCGCCGTCCAGGTCCACGGCGAGCGGGTGGCCAACGGCTTCACCCTGGAGATCCACGACCGGGGACTCGGGATGCAGCCGGAGGCCCTGCTGGAGGCCAATCTCAGGCTCGCCGAGACCCCCGAGTTCGAACTGTCGGACACCGACCGCCTCGGGCTCTTCGTGATCAGCCGGCTCGCCCAGCGACAGAATGTCCGGGTGTCCCTCCAGGCGTCGCCGTACGGGGGGACCACGGCCGTGGTGTTCCTTCCCGCCGCCCTGCTGACCGACGCCCCCGAGGAGCGGGAGTCCGGCTTCCGGCTGGACCGTACGACGCAGGGCGCGGCCGACCGGCGGACGCGCTCCGGCCCGCCGCCCGCGGCCGTCGGAGGGGTCGGTGTCGCGGGCCGGTCCCGGTCGGCCCTGCCCCGGGGGTCGGACACCCCCGGCGACCGGTTCACCGGCCCGGACTCCGGCCCGGGTCCCGACCGTCCCGACCGCTCCGGCGGCGGCTTCGGCCCGGCGGACGGCGCGCTCGCCGCCTCCTTCGGACTCCCGGGCGACGGCTACGACCCCGCGCACCCGGGCGGCCCGGACTCCGCGTTCCCGGGCGGCGGCTACGGCCCGGCGCAACCCACCGACCCGTACCGGACCACCGACCCGTACCGGAGTCCGCCCGGCCGTCCCGACGCGTACCGCGAGCGGCCCGGCGGAGACCAGGGACCGGCGGGCCGCGAGGAACACCAGCAGGCCGGTGAGCCCGCCGCCGACGGCACCCCGGCCCCGTTGCCGCGCCGCCGCAAGTCCCCGGGACCGTCCCCGATCGGCCGCGGCCCCGGAGGAGCGGGGCCCCCCGGACCCGCCGGACCCCGCCGGGGCCTTCTCCCGGGCGGTGGCGCCGAGCCCCCCACCGGGGGCCATCGCAGGGCCGACGAGATGCCCGGCGGCCCGCTCGCCCCGGGCGCCGTACCCGCGTTCGTCGACGGACTGCCCCGCCGGATCCGCCAGGCCAGCCTCGCCCCGCAGCTCCGCGACGCCCGGGCTAGGACCCGGGGCCGGGCCCCGGCACCGTACGACACCCCGGACAGGACCCGCCGCCCAGGGACGGAACGCGACGCGGACTCCGTACGCGACCGGATGGCGTCCCTCCAGCGGGGCTGGCAGCGGGGCCGCCGCGAGAACGACACCCCCGATAACACCGACACCGCCGCTGACACCACCGCCGACCACTTCGCTGCCGACAACGACGTCCGGAGCAGCGCCACCGGCCGTACCGGCCGTCCGGAACCACGAACGACATCGGAGGGGAACGGTCCATGACCGCACCGCACGCCACAGCCGACACCACAGCCGGCCACCCACGGACCCGGAGCGGTTCGGGGCCGCTCGACTGGCTGCTCGATGAACTCGTCGACCGGGTCGGCAGCATCCGCCGGGCCCTCGTCCTCTCCGGCGACGGACTGGCCACCGGCAGCTCGCGCGAGCTGAGCCGGGAGGACGGCGAGCACCTCGCCGCCGTCGCCTCCGGATTCCACAGCCTGGCCAAGGGGGTGGGCCGCCACTTCGACGCCGGTACGGTCCGGCAGACCGTGGTGGAGCTGGACGACGCGTTCCTCTTCGTCACGGCCGCCGGTGACGGCAGCTGTCTCGCCGTACTCGCCGACGCCGATTCCGATATCGGCCAGGTGGCGTACGAGATGACGCTCATGGTCAAGCGGGTCGGCGCCCATCTCTCCACCGCCCCGCGGACCGGTCATCCCGCCGGATGACGAGCTCCGGATGAGCGACGGCCGGGACACCAGGGGCGACGGCACCGAACCCGCGGCCCACGACCCCCAGGACCCCCGCCGCTTACACCCGTCCCCCTATTCACACGGGCCTCCCGCACCCTCGGGACCGCATGGGCCCCCCGGACCCCAGCAGATCCGGCAGCCTCCGGGGCCCGCCCAGGAACCGGTGCCACCGCCGGAGCCCCTGGAACAGGAGGCGCAACGACCCCGGCAGCCCCGGCACTCACGGCCGCCGTACCACTTCGTGGACGCCGAGGCGGGTCCGGTGGTCCGCCCCTATGCGATGACCCGGGGCCGGACCAGCAGTACGGCACAGCACCACCGGCTCGATCTGATCGCCCTCGTGGTCCCGGAGCCCGTGGCCGGCCACCCCGGCCACCATCTCTCCCCGGAACACGTCGACATCGTCGAACGGTGCGAGCTGAGCCCGCAGTCGATCGCCGAACTCGCGGCCGGTCTCGACCTGCCCGTCGGGGTGATCCGCGTCCTGGTCGGCGATCTCGTCGAGGACGCGCTCGTCCAGGTATCCCGTCCCGTTCCGCCGGCCGAGCTGCCGGACGTGAACATCCTCCGCGAGGTGATCAATGGTCTTCGGGCGCTCTGACCGGGAGCGGCGCCGTACGCCGGTGGCTCTGAAGATCCTGGTCGCCGGTGGTTTCGGGGTCGGGAAGACGACGCTGGTCGGCGCGGTGAGCGAGATCCGTCCGCTGCGGACCGAGGAGGATCTCACCGAGGCGGGCCGCCCCTTCGACGACACGGGCGGTGTGGAGGCCAAGACGACCACCACCGTCGCCATGGACTTCGGGCGGATCACCCTCCGCGAGGATCTCGTCCTCTATCTCTTCGGCACCCCCGGGCAGGATCGTTTCTGGTTCCTCTGGGACGAACTGGCCCAGGGGTCGCTGGGCGCGGTGGTGCTCGCGGACACCCGGCGGCTCGCCGACTCGTTCGCCGCCGTCGACTACTTCGAGCGCCGGGACATCCCCTTCACCGTCGCCGTCAACTGTTTCGAGGGGGCGGAACGGTTCGCCGTGCCGTCGGTCCGCGCGGCCCTCGACCTCGACGAAGGGGTACCGCTGCTGCTGTGCGACGCGCGGGACCGGGAGTCCGTCAAGACGGTCCTGGTGACGGTCGTCGAACACGCCCTGGCCCGGGTGGACCCGGCCCATCGGCACGCCACCACCTGACGCCGCCGGCCGCGGGCTCGCGGTGCCGGACCGTGCCGGCGCGTCCTCGTACCGTTCCGGCTCCGGTGCCGGAACGGCCGTACGTCCCGGCCGCTCCCGGACCCGGTACACGCCGAAGCCCTCCCGCGACCGCCACCCCGCGCCCCGCCGCCACCCGGCCGACCCGGCGCGACGTCAGGAGTCCGCCGAGGGCCCCCCGCTCCGCGGCGAGCCGGGTGCCGCCGGATCGTTCCCCACGATCACGAAGCGCGCGGGCCGTGCCGTCCCGTAACCGGTCGGCGGCAGCGCCGCCGCCCGGCGCGGACGGCCCCGCGCAGGCCCGTAGCGGACAACAGACGGCGACCGCCGCGTCGTCGGTGTCCCCGCCGGACGCGTCCGGCGGGCCGCGCCCCGGAGGCATCGCCGCGCAGCAGGGCCGGAACTCCTCGTACGCATCGACAGTACGGTCCATGAACCCGCGCCGCGGCCCGCCCGGCCGCCACCGGCCGGAGACGCACCCGCCCTCCGCTACAGTCCGCCAATGCCCCTCGACTCCCACTGCGGCGCCTGCGGAGCCCCCTACGGCCCGGCCGCCGACTGGCCCCGCACCTGCCCCGCCTGCGGTACGACCGCCTACCGCAACCCCCTCCCCGTCGCCGTCGCCCTCCAGCCCGTCCACGACGACCGGGGCACCGGCCTGGTCGTCATCACCCGCGCCGTCCCACCGCGAGTAGGCGGTATCGCCCTCCCCGGCGGATTCGTCGACCACCGGGAGAGCTGGCAGGAAGCCGCCGTCCGGGAACTGTCCGAGGAGACCGGTATCACCGCCGACGCCGACAGCGTCCGGCTCGCCGACGCCCTCAGCGCCCCCGCCACCGGCCACCTGCTCCTCTTCGCCCTGCTGCCCGCCCTCCCCGCCGCCGCCCTCCCGGCCCCCGCCCCCAACCCGGAGACCACCGGACGCCATCTCCTGTACGCCCCCGAGGAACTCGCCTTCCCCCTGCACACCCGGGCCGTACGCGACTGGTTCGCCGGGCGTTACCGCTGACCCCGCCCGCCCCGCACCCGCACCGGACGATCCGGCCGCACCGCCCCGTCGCCCCGCACCCGCCGCACCACCACCCGGCCCGCCGCCCAGCGGACCGCGTACCGCTCGACCTCCGCCCGCTCCCAGCCGTCCCCCGGATCCGGCACCACCAGACCGCCCCCCTTACGGCCCGGCACCGGAGCCCACACCTCCAACTCGATCCCGCCGTCCGCACCCCGCACCGGCACCACCGAACCCGCCCGCGCCAACACCGGAATCCGCGACACCGGCGCCTCCAGAAGGACCCGGCCAGGACCGTCGTACGCCCGCCCCGACACCGTGTCGTACCACCGGCCGCGCGGCAGCCGCACCGTCCGCCGCGCCACCCCCGGCTCCAGCACCGGCGCCACCAGCAACGCGTCACCCAGCAAAAACGCGTCCTCGCAGTCGCGCAGCTCACGATCGCCCGGCGCGTCCCACCACAACGGCCTGACATACGGCGCCCCCGTCAGCCGCGCCAGATGCGCCAGCGTCACCAGATAGGGCCGCAGCCGCTCCCGCTCCACCAGCGCCGCCCCGGCGTGCTCCAGCACCATCGGCCCGAACTCCCACGGCTCCCGGCGTCCCGCCCCGAGCGCCGAATGCGTCCGGAACAGCGGCAGATACGCCCCCAGCTGGAACCAGCGCAGATACAGCTCCGGCGACGGCACACCGTCGAAACCCCCCACATCCGGACCCGAGTACGGCACCCCGCACAACCCGAGACCCAGCACCAGGGCCAGCGACGCCCGCAACCCCGCCCAACTGCTCGCCACATCACCCGACCAGGTACCGCCGTACCGCTGCAACCCCACCCAGCCCGACCGAGAGAACAGAAACGGCCGCTCCCCGGGCCGCAGCCGCCGCAACCCCTCGTACCCCGCCCGCGCCATCGCCAGGCCGTACACATTGTGCGCCTCGCGATGATCACCACCCCGGCCCTCCAGCACATGCCGCGCCGACCTCGGCAGCGTCGCCTCCCCGAACGGCGCGAACGCCACCGGCTCGTTCATGTCGTGCCACACACCCGAGAAACCGAGCCCGAGCCGCTCCGCGTACAACTCCCCCCACCAGCGCCGCACCACCGGATCCGTGAAGTCCGGATAGGCGCACGCCCCGGGCCACACCTCCCCGCGCACCTCCCGCCCCCGCCCGTCCCGGACGAACGCCCCGATCCGCCGCCCCGCGTCGTAGACCGCGTCCCCCCGCCCGGCCCGTACCGCCGGATCCACGATCGACACCAGCCGCACCCCCGCCGCCCGCGACCGGGCGGCCAGACCCGGCAGATCCGGAAACCGCGCCCGGTCCACCGTGAACACCCGCCGCTCGTCCAGATGGTCGATATCCAGATGGACCGCCGACAACGGAAGCCCCCGCTCCCGATAGCCCGCCACTACCCGCCACACCTCCTCCTGGTCCCCGAACCCCCACCGGGCGTGCTGCGGCCCCAGCGCCCACGACGGCGGCACCGCCGCCGGACCCGTCAGCCGCGACCAGCGCGCCAGCACCCGGGCCGGCGTCCCCACCACCACCCAGCAGCGCAGCGGCCCCCCGGCCATCCGCAGTTCCACCGTCCCCGGCCGGTCGTGCCCCGAACCGTCCCCCTCCCGGCCCTCCCGCAACGTCACCAGCCCGTCCCAGGTCGAATCGTGGAACACCAGATGCGTCCCCGCGTCCGCCACCACCAGCTGCACCGGCATCGTCACCGACAGCGGATCGTCCCCCGGACCGAACGAACCCCCCGGATCGGTGTTCCACAGCCGGTACGCGCCGTCCCGCAGCCGAGGACCCGCCGACCGGCCCCCCAGACCGAAGAACCGCGCGTCCGCCGCCACCTCAGTGCGCACCGACCAACGACCCGGACCCCCGCCCTCCGGCTCCCACCAGCGCGGCGGCAGATCACGCCGCAGCACCACCCCGCCCGGCGTCCGCACCTCCACCGCGCCCAGCCGCGACACCACCACCGTCACCCGCTGCGAAACCACCCGCCAGCCACCGTCCGTATCCGGTTCCAGACCCGCCCGCGGATCCGGCTCGGGCACCGGCGCCGCCAGCCCGTACGACGGCTCGGGACCGGCCCCGTCCCACCCCCAGAACACCGCGCCCCCCACCGCCACCACGATCCGCAACTCCGAACGGGCGAACCGCACCACCCCGCCACCCGGCGACGGCTGCGCACCCACCACCGACCCCGGCACCCGCGCCAGCTCGGGCCCCCGACCCGCCCGCGCCACCGCGTCCGTACGCCGCCGACGCCACGCCCAGCGCACCGCCCGCAGCCCCGGCCGCGCCCCCAACGTGCGCAGCCGACCCACCGAGCGCACCAGCTCAACACCGTCCATACGGGTCAGCCTGCCACCGCCGGACCACCGGAGCCGCCGGGTTCAGCCCGCGTTCACCCACTGTCGGCCCGCCCGCCCGAGCCCACCACGGCACCCCCACCCGCCCCACGACACCCTGGTGCTCCGGACGATCACATGGCATCGTCCGTAACACCGAGGACCGCGCACACACCGGCGCGCCACGGCCACCGCAGACACCGCGCAGCGCCCCACGGCCCGGCAGGACGTGGGACGAGACCAGATCCTCCGGAGCCGCACTGTGACCCCAGTGAATCCAGCGACCCCCGCGACCCCCGCGGACGATCCGGCCCCCCTGTGGCAGCCGGCCGCCGAACGGATCGCCGCCGCGCGGATCACCCACTTCCAGCGCTGGGCCGCCGAACACCACGGGGCGCCCGCCGACGGCGGCTACCCCGCCCTCCACACCTGGTCCGTCGAATCGCTCGAAACCTTCTGGCGTGCCGTCGCCGACTACTTCGACGTCCGCTTCACCACCCCCTACGAGCGCGTCCTGCCCGACCCCGCCATGCCCGGCGCCCACTGGTTCACCGGCGCCACCCTCAACTACGCCGAACACGCGCTGCGAGCCGCCGACACCCGCCCCGGCGAAGCCGCCCTCGTCCATGTCGACGAGGCCCACGAACCCGCCGAGACGAGCTGGGCCGAACTCCGCGACCAGGTCGCCGCACTCGCCGCCCACCTCAGGGATCTCGGCGTCACCCCCGGCGACCGGGTCTGCGCCTATCTGCCCAACATCCCGCAGGCCGTCGTCGCCTTCCTCGCCAGTGCCGCCGTCGGCGCCGTCTGGACCTCCTGCGCCCCCGACTTCGGCGCCCGCGCCGTCCTCGACCGCTTCCAGCAGGTCGAACCCGTCGTCCTGTTCACCGTCGACGGCTACCGCTACGGCGGCAAGGAACACGACCGGACCGACACCGTCGCCGAACTCCGCGCCGGACTCCCAGGACTGCGCGGCACCGTCCACGTACCGCTGCTCGGCACCCCGGCCCCCGACGGCGCCCACGACTGGTCCGCCGTCACCCGCGGCGAAGCGACCCCCGAGTACACCCCGCTCCCCTTCGGACACCCCCTCTGGATCCTCTACTCCTCCGGTACCACCGGACTCCCCAAGGCCATCGTCCAGTCCCAGGGCGGCATCCTCCTCGAACACCTCAAACAAATCGGCCTCCACTGCGACCTGGGCCCCGGGGACCGCTTCTTCTGGTACACCTCCACCGGCTGGATGATGTGGAACTACCTCGTCTCCGGCCTGCTCACCGGAGCCACGGTCGTGCTCTACGACGGCAGCCCCGGCCACCCCGACACCGGCGCCCAGTGGGGCATCGCCGAACGCGTCGGCGCCACCTTCTTCGGCACCTCGGCCGCTTATGTCATGGCCTGCCGCAAAGCGGGCGTCCACCCCGCGCGCGACCACGACCTGTCCCGCGTCGGCTGCGTCGCCACCACCGGATCCCCGCTCCCGCCCGACGGCTTCCGCTGGCTCCACGACGAGTTCGCCGACGCCGGACACGACCTCTGGATCGCCTCCGTCAGCGGCGGCACCGACGTCTGCAGCTGCTTCGCCGGAGCCGTCCCCACCCTCCCCGTCCACATCGGGGAACTCCAGGCACCCTGCCTCGGCACCGATCTGCGCGCCTGGGACGAAGCGGGCCACGACCTCGTCGACGAGGTCGGCGAACTCGTCGTCACCCGCCCCATGCCCTCCATGCCGACCGGCTTCTGGAACGACCCCGACACCGCCCGCTACCGCGCCGCCTACTTCGACACCTACCCCGGCGTCTGGCGCCACGGCGACTGGATCACCCTCACCCACCGCGGCACCGTCGTCGTCCACGGCCGCTCCGACTCCACCCTCAACCGGCAGGGCGTCCGGATGGGCTCCGCCGATATCTACGAAGCCGTCGAACGCCTCCCCGAGATCCGCGAATCCCTCGTCATCGGCGTGGAGGAACCCGACGGCGGCTACTGGATGCCCCTCTTCGTCCAACTCGCCGACGGCGCCGCCCTCGACGACGAGCTCCGGACCCGGATCAAGACCACCATCCGTGCCGAGCTCTCACCCCGGCACGTCCCCGACGACATCGTCGAGATCCCCGCCGTCCCCCACACCCTCACCGGGAAGCGCCTCGAAGTCCCCGTCAAACGCCTCCTCCAGGGCGAATCCCCCGCCAAGGCCGTCAACCCGGGCTCCGTCGACCGGCCCGAACTGCTCGACCACTACATCCGGCTCGCCGCCGAACGCCGCGCGAGCCGCGAGGACCGCGCCGACTGACCGCCCCGGGGCCACTGTCAGTGGCGACCGCTACGGTGAGTAATCAATGCTCGACCGTACGTACGCCACTCGAGGGGGACCCATGACCCGCGACACCACACCCACCGGCGGCGACCGCCCGCGCACCCGCCGCCGGGGCACGGACCGCCCGCGGAACAGGGCCGCCGTCCGCCGCGTCCTGCGCCGCGAGATCCCGAGCACCGTGGGCGTCCTCGCCGACGCCCACGACTTCGACGCCATGCGCGGCTACCGCACCTTCACCTTCGACGACCACCCCGACTACCTCCGGCACATCGAGGACCTCCTCACCACCGTCGCCGACCACCACCTCCTCACCACCGTCGTCCTCTTCGACCCCGAGGAGTACGCGGCCTACTGCGCCGACGAGGGTATCGACCCCGACACCCCGCTCAGCCGCAGCCGCTACACCGCCGTCGCCGCCGCCCGCGGCGGCGCCGTCCCCTATACCGGCCAGCCCCTCGACACCCTGCTGCCCCAACTCGTCCACCACGCCGTCCGCGAAGCCACCTGGGAGTACGCGGCCACCCTGCTCGCCGCCATCGGCAACTGCGCCGACTGCGGCCAGGACATCGGCAAAGCCGGCTTCGACCGGGCCTCCCACCTGCTCACCCGGCTGCTCCAGGCCGCCGGACCCGGCGACCACCACCTGGTCTGCAGCGTCGCCGCCCCCGAGGAAAAACTCCTCGCCACCCTCACCGCCACCGGCGACACCACCACCCCCACCGCCCGGCTCGACGCCCTCGAATGCACCGAGTTCGTCACCGTGCTCGCCGTCGCCGTGGCCCTCGACCGGCCCGGGGGAGTGGTCCTGCGCACCCGCACCCCCGACGCCCCCGACCGGCTCCACGGCTGGACCGTCCACCGGAGCCGGTTCGTCCCCCTCACCGAGGCCGAGGTCTTCAGCGCCTACTGCACCGACGCCCGCGACGGCAGCCCCGTCCCACCCGAACCCGGTGCCGAGTACCGCGCGGGCTTCGACATCCCCACCGACCCGCCCGACACCCACCACTGACCCCCGGCCCGCCCCGAAATGACGGGAGGGCCCCGCTACCGCGAGGCCCTCCCGTCACACCCAGCCCGGCTACTCGCCGGAGAGCACCGCGCGCGCCGCGAGCCGCGCCTCCTCGGCACTGTCCGCCGCCCGGGCCGCCGCGGCGGCCCGCTCGCACTGCGCCAGCGTGTGCTGCGCCAGTGCCGCCCGGACATAGGGGATCGAGGCGGCGCCCATCGACAGGGACGTCACCCCCAGCCCCGTCAGCACACACGCCAGCAGCGGATCGGAGGCCGCCTCACCGCACACACCACAGCTCTTGCCCTCGGCCTTCGCCGCCTCCGCCGACAGCGCCACCAGATCCAGCAGCGCGGGCTGCCACGGATCCTGCAACCGCGACACCGCCCCGACCTGACGGTCGGCGGCGAAGGTGTACTGCGCCAGATCGTTGGTGCCCAGCGAGAGGAACTCGACCTCCTGGAGGATCGAACGCGCCCGCAGCGCGGCGGACGGAATCTCCACCATCGCACCGAACTTCGCCGAAAGACCGGCGTCCCGGCACGCGTCCGCGAACGCCTTGGCGTCCGCCCGGTCCGCCACCATCGGAGCCATCACGTCCAGATAGACCGGCAGCCCCTCCGCCGCCTTCGCCAGCGCCGTCAGCTGGGTCCGCAGCACCTCCGGATGGTCCAGCAGCGTCCGCAGACCCCGTACGCCCAGCGCCGGATTCGGCTCGTCCGCCGGAGTGAGGAACGCCAGCGGCTTGTCCGCGCCCGCGTCCAGCACCCGGACGACGACCCGGCCCTCCGGGAACGCCTCCAGTACCTTGCGGTACGCCTCGACCTGCTTCTCCTCCGACGGCGCCCGCTCACTGTCGTCCAGGAACAGGAACTCGGTACGGAACAGACCGACGCCCTCGGCACCGGCCTCCACCGCCGCCGGTACGTCGGCGGGCCCGCCCACATTCGCCAGCAGCGGCACCTTGTGCCCGTCCGACGTGGCACCCGGACCGCTCGACGCGGCCAGCGCCGCCTTCCGCTCGGCCGCCGCCCGGGTCAGCGCCGCCCGCCGCTCGTCGGTCGGCCGTACGAAGATCTCCCCCGTACTGCCGTCGACCGCGACCAGCGTGCCCTCGGCCAGATCCCCGGCCCCCGGCAGCGCCACCACGGCCGGCACCCCCAGCGCCCGCGCCAGGATCGCGCTGTGGCTCGTCGGCCCGCCCTCCTCGGTCACGAACCCCAGCACCAGCGCCGGGTCCAGAAGAGCGGTGTCCGCCGGCGCCAGATCCCGGGCGATCAGGACGTACGGCTCGTCACTGTCCGGCACCCCCGGCATCGGCACCCCGAGCAGCCGGGCCACGATCCGGTTCCGTACGTCGTCCAGGTCCGCGACCCGCCCGGCCAGATACTCCCCGGCCCCGGCGAGCAGCGCCCGATAGGAGGCGAACGCGTCGTACACGGCCCGCTCGGCCGTACTGCCGACCGCGATCCTGCGGTCCACGTCGGACATCAGCTCTGGGTCCTGCGCCATCAGCGCCTGGGCCTCCAGCACGGCCTGCGCCTCGCCGCCCGCCAGATTGCCCCGGGCGATCAGATCGGCGGCCACGGCCTCCACCGCCTGGCGGGCGCGCCCCTGTTCGCGCTCCGTGTCCTGCGCGGGGTTCTGCTTGGCCGGCGGCTCCAGAACCGCCGTACCCATGTGCCGCACCTCGCCGATCGCCACTCCGTGGCTCACGCCGACGCCTCGCAGCGTTGTCTCCATGTCACCCGTTCCCGGTCGAGCGGCGGACAGGTCCGCCGCGATGGTTGTCGAACCGCTGTCGCCGGTACGGCGTCACTGCCAGCTGAAGAGCTGGTCTCCGGGCTTCACATCGCCGTCCTCGCGGACGTCCCCGAGCGCGTCCGGGGTGGCCTCCAGCGCGACGACGGGGCAGATCGGCGACTTGCCCGCCGCTTCGACGGCGACGGGGTTCCAGCGCACGATCGCCTGGCCGCGGGTGACGGTGTCCCCCTTGTTGACGAGCAGCTCGAAGCCCTCACCGTTGAGCTGCACGGTGTCGATGCCGAGGTGCGTCAGCACTCCGTGCCCCTCGGAATCCACCACCACGAAGGCGTGGGAGTGCAGGGAGACGATCACCCCGTCGACGGGGGAGACGGCCTCGGAGGGTTCGCGTACGGGGTCGATGGCGGTACCGGGACCGACCATGGCACCGGAGAAGACCGGGTCCGGTACGGCCGCGAGTCCGATGGCACGTCCGGCCAGCGGCGACGTCACTGTGGTCATGGGGAGCCTCCCAGGGGCGGAGAGTCGTCGCGCCCTCGTCAGGGGGTGGCGCGGGGCGACGCACTGTTCAGAGCTGTATCAGAGCGTATGTCAGGTGAAGTCCCAGTTCCGCCCGAAAGCAACCGGTTGACGGACCTAGGGACGCACCGGAAACGATTTGCCTCGCACTCCGGTGACCTGTACTGTCGTACCCCTGCCTGAGCCCAACACGACATCGCGTCGGGGCTCGGCAGCGACGTATCAAGCCGAGATCCTAACTGGTCTAAACCTCTGCATGCCCGCAGGGGGAAGGGCCGGGGGTGGTCACCGGGCCGGAAAAAGCCTGATAAGGTTTGAAACGTCGAAGGGAAAGCCCGGAGGGCCTGGTGAAAAGGGCCTGAAGGAAGCGTCCGTTCCTTGAGAACTCAACAGCGTGCCAAAAGTCAACGCCAGATATGTTGATACCCCGTTCCCGGCCACCTCGTGTGGTGGGGGATGAGGTTCCTTTGAAACACACAAAATACAGCGAGGACGCTGTGAACCGCCCGGATTATTCCTCCAGGCGGTTCCGCTCTCGTGTGTGTCA